>DATBQV010000282.1:0-1692 GCA_036560625.1 Gemmatimonadales bacterium | reverse complement strand
GATGTCCTTCGACGTGGGGGCCGGCACCGCGCCGGTGCTGCTCTCCATTCCGGCCTGGACGCCGGGGGCCTATGAGATCAGCAACTTCGCGCGCTGGGTCTCCGGGTTCTCCGCGACGGTCGGTGATCGGACGCTCTTCTGGGACAAGGCCGAGCCCGGCACCTGGCGGATCCGTCCCGCGGGCGCGGGGCGCATCACGGTACGCTTCGACTACCTCGCGGACTCGCTCGACAACGCGATGGCGTGGTCGCGGCCGGACTTCCTCCTCTTCAACGGCACGAACCTGTTCCCGTACGCCGAGGGCCGGGGGTTCGACTTCCCCGCGACCGTCAGCGTTCGGACGCCGGCCGATTGGCTCGTGGCGACGAGCATGAGGCCGGCCGGGCCGCCGCGCACCTGGACCGAGCGCAACTACCACGACCTCGTCGACATGCCGTTCTTCGTCGGACGGTTCGACTTCGACAGCTCGATGATCAACGGGAAGGTGACCCGGCTGGCCAGCTATCCGGCCGGCAGCCTCAGCGGCGACACCCGCAAGACGTTCTGGGATCAGGTGGGCAAGGCGATCCCGGCGATGGCTGCCGTGTTCCAGGAGACGCCGTGGGACACCTACTCCGTCATGATGATCTTCGATTCATCGTACGGCGGAGGCAGCGCGCTCGAGCATCAGAGCTCGCACGTGGGGGTCTACAACCCGATGATGATCGGGACGCCGTTGCTGGCCTCGATCACCGCGCATGAGATCTTCCACGCCTGGAACGTGAAGCGGCTCCGGCCGGCGGACATGGTTCCCTATGAGTACGACCGCTCCGAGCCGACACCGTGGCTCTGGGTGAGCGAGGGAATCACCGACTACTACGCCGATCTCGCACTGGTGCGGGGCGGCATCGTCGACTCCGCCATCTTCATGGGCCTGACCGCGGAGAAGATCCAGACTGTAGCCGAGGCGCCGCCAACGGCCCTCGAGGACGCGTCGATCTCGACCTGGATCCATCCGACCGACGGCAGCAGCTACGTGTACTACCCCAAGGGCTCGCTCGCCGGATTGCTGCTGGACATCTCGATCCGTGACGCCACCGACAACCGCCGCTCGCTGGACGACGTGATGCGGGAGCTGTACCGCACGACGTACAAGAACGGGCGCGGCTTCAGCGGCACGGACTGGTGGGGAACGGTGAGCCGGGCCGCGGGCGGCAAGTCCTTCACCGACTTCAATGCCCGGTACGTAGATGGGCGCGACCCATATCCCTACGATGCGATGCTCGCGCTCGCCGGCTTCCGCCTCGCCGCCGACACCATCCGCGAGCCCCGCCTGGGTCTCGGCGGCGCGGCCGACTCGGGCGGTGTCCGGATCACGGCCGTGCAGCCCGGCAGCGCGGCCGAGGCGGCGGGCGTGCGCGTCGGCGACATTCTGCTTGCCCTCGGCGACGTGGCGATCAGCGACCCGAACTTCGGGCCGGCCTACCGCGCCCGATTCCGGAACGCCGAAGGACAGGATCTCCCCATCCGGGTACGGCGCGGAGCCGACACGCTCATGCTCACCGGGAAGGTTCGGCTCGCCGAGCAGGTGAACGCGCACGTCGAGGTGGACGCGAACGCCGGGCCCAGGGCGATGCGGGTGCGGGCGGGGATCCTGACGGGGACGACGGAAAAGCAGTAAGAAGTGAGCGGTGAGAAGTGAGAAGTGAGAAG
>DATBQV010000281.1:0-7748 GCA_036560625.1 Gemmatimonadales bacterium | reverse complement strand
ATTATCGAGCTTGATGGTGTCGGCGAAGAACCCGATTCTGCCAAAGCCGCCGATCTCGAACGTGCCCGGAGATTGCGCGGCCGCCCCCGAGGCGATCGCACACAACAGGGCACCGGAAACGACCAACGCACGTGTCTTCATGATCAGGAAGCCTCCTCGGGAGTCGCCTCCCGTTTTGATAGCCGACACCGAGACCCACGTTCCAGAGGGAGCCGCAATGCGGCAAAGTAATTTGAAGCCGCCGTCCAGAACAGCCTCCATAGAGAGGGGGCCGGTGGGGCGTAGCCGGGAACCTTCCGGGCCTCGGCCGGTTTGGGATGCAGTTGTTCGGCGCCACCCATGCAGCGGATGGAGCTCAATCGTATGACAACCGGCATCCACCACATCACCGCCGTTTCCGGCGAGATCGACCGCACGCTCGACTTTTACGGCCGCGTCCTGGGTCTTCGCCTGGTCAAGCGCACCGTGAATTACGACGATCCGTCGACCTATCACCTCTACTTCGGCAACGAGGTGGGTGAGCCCGGTACGGTGCTCACCTTCTTTCCGTGGCCGGGTGGCTCCCGCGGCCGCCATGGTTTGGGCCAGGCCGCCGTCACTTCGTTTCTCGTCCCGGAGGCCTCGCTCGGGTTCTGGATTGAGCGTTTGGTCGCGGCCGGAGTGGCCCACGACGGCCCAACGCGGCGGTTCGACGAGCAGGTCGTAACCCTGACCGATCCGGATGGGATGCTGCTCGAGCTGGTGGCGCGGGCCGACGCCCCAGCCCACGGCTGGCAGGGCGGCCCCGTCCCCGCGGAGCACGCGATCCGTGGATTCCAGGGCGTCACGCTGTGGGTGGACGGCGATCCGGGAACGCGGGCCCTGCTGACGGACGCGCTCGGATTCCGGGTGGCCAACGAGGCAGACGGCCGGACGCGGCTCATCGGATCCTCCGCGGTCGGCAACGTCGTGGACCTGCGCCAGGTCGGTGGATTCTGGCGCGGAGCGGGCGGCGTCGGCACCGTGCACCACGTCGCCTTTCGAGCAGCGGACGGGGCTGCGCAGGAGAAGGTCCGCCGGAGCCTGAACGATCTGGGTGTGCTCGCCACCCCCGTGCAGGAGCGCCAGTACTTCCGATCGATCTATTTCAGGGAGCCCGGCGGCGTGCTGTTCGAAGTCGCTACCGAGGGGCCCGGCTTCGCAATCGACGAATCTGTGGCCGACCTGGGCACAGGGCTTCGCTTGCCCCCGTGGCTCGAGCCCGACCGGGCGGCCATCGAACGATCCCTCCCGGCCTTCCCGGGGGCCGGTACGGAGGCGGGACATGCGATCGGTTGATCTGGGTTTCGATTACAAGCTGGTACCGGCGCGCGGAAGCGGCGCGCCGGCGCCGCTGCTCCTGCTTCACGGCACCGGCGGCGACGAGAACGATCTGCTTCCCCTCGGCGAGGCGCTGGCGCCCACCGCGGCATTACTGAGCCCGCGTGGCAAGGTTCTGGAGAACGGGATGCCTCGGTTCTTCCGCCGCCTGGCGGAAGGGGTCTTCGACCTGAAGGACGTCGAAGCGCGCGCGCATGAGCTGGCGGATTTCGTGCAGGCGGCGCGGGAGGCCCACCAGCTGGGGGATGCCAAGCCGATCGCCGTAGGGTTCTCGAACGGCGCCAATATCGCCGCGGCGATGTTGCTGCTCCGGCCGGAGGTGCTCGGCGGGGCGATTCTGTTCCGGGCCATGGTGCCCATCGTTCCGGCCACGCCGCCCGATCTTCGCGGGGTTCGTGCCTTCCTCGGCGCCGGGCGCCGGGATCCGATCGCGAGTCCGGCCCAGACCGACCGTCTGTCCGGCCTGCTCGAGCAGGCCGGTGCCGAGGTCATGGTGCATTGGGTCGACGCGGGACACAGCCTCACGTCCGGAGATGTCGCGGCTGCGAAGGCCTGGCTCGGCTGATTCTTCGGGGTTTCTTCTCTAGCCGTCGTGGGCCGGATCGCGCATCAGTAGGTCGTTGACTCTTCGAGACGGTTCATCGCGGCACCGTCAAGCGTTTCAGCTCACCCGCCGGTCAGGATCCAGCCGCGCCGGCGCCACACGCTGAGGATCTATGTGATGTTGCCTGCAGCCCTTGAGCAGGAGCGGCTCCTTCTGGCGGTGCGGCTCCTCTCAGAAATCCAGCGCCGTCACGCCTTGCCCCAGTCGCATCAGCTTCCACTCAGTCCCGCCCTCGTCGATCGCTTTCTTGCCGCATTCCTTCCGGAAACCCGGGAAGGCGAGCCGGCCCCACGCGCGGTCGAATATGCGTTCACGCCGACGCTGGATGAGGCCATGACGCTCCTCCGTGACGTCGTGACCGAGTCGCCCGGCGGTTGGGGGGCAGCCGTCTACATCCACGATCTCGATACCGGTCTTCCCTTCGAGCACGAGGTGACCGGCTAGTTTCAGTCACCGCTCGAACGGAGGTACATCGATGGGTCGCCGCTTCAGGGTCCGGCTTGCCGTGGTTCTACTTGCCGCGGCGCCGGCCAGGTGGCTTGGTGCGCAGGTCCCGGCGGCGTCGCCGGGGGATCTTGCTGTTCGCCTTGCGGGGATGACGGCCGTCACGGGGTACGAGCAGGCCATGGTGGATACGCTGCTCACGCTCCTTCCGGGCGCCGAGCGCGATCGTGCGGGCAACGCCGTGCTCGTCTTCGGCAACGGCGCCCCCCGCCGGCTGGCCGCCTGCCCGATGGACGAGACCGGCTATGCGGTCGGCGGTGTGCGACCCGATGGCTGGCTCACGTTGCACCGCTCCCCCGGGCGTCTCCTCGCGCCGGGCCCCCTCTTCGACCAGCAGCTCGAGGGCCAGCGGATTACCGTCTTCGGCCGACGCGGGCCTGTGCCCGGCGTCGTGGCCGTGCGATCGGTCCACCTCACCCGCGGACGCGGCTCCGGCCCACCGGATCCCTTCACATCAGACGATGCCTTCGTGGACATCGGCGCCGCCTCGGCCCGAGAGGTCGAAGCGCTCGGCGTGGGCGTTCTGAGCCCGGTGGCGCTCGCCAAGCGGCCCCATCGTTACGGGACGGACAAGCTGGCGGCACCGATGGCCGGGCGCCGCGGGGCGTGCGCGGCGCTCCTCGCCGCGGCGCGGCGTGCGGTCGCGGAGCAGGGGATGGTCCCGGTTCACGGCACAACCGTGATCGCGTTCGTGGTCGAGCAGCAGCTCGAGCTGCGCGGACTCCTGACCGTGGCGACAAACCGAGGCCCCTTCGAGGAGACTTGGATCGCCGATGTCGCGCCGGGCATCGCCGCGCTTAAGGCTGCGTCGCTCCCCACCGGCCCCAAGGCGGCGCTCGGCCGGCTCAACGGCTGGGAGATCGGCACCCGTTACACCGGAACCGCGGTGGAAACCGTGGCGCTCGGCGACGTCGAGCGGGCGAGCGCCCGAATCGCGGGTTGGCTCCGCGGGGAGGCTGCCCAATGAAGCCGATAGGGGCCCGTGTCCGCGGACTGGCGCTGGCCGGCTCGCTCGCCGGGCCATGTACCATGCTTGTCGTCCCGTCGCTTGCCGCGCAGGAGCCGGCCCGCATTCTCGACGCGCAATCGATCCTTGCCCCGCTGCTTGAGAGCTACGGCGTCTCCGGCTCCGAGGCTCCGGTCCGCGCGACCGTCGAGCGGCTGCTCCCGGCCTGGGCCAAGGCGCAGACCGACACGGCCGGCAATCTCTGGGTCCGGGTCGGCAAGGGCGAGCCGGCTGTCGTGTTCGTCGCGCACATGGACGAGATCGGATTTTCGGTGAGCACGATTCGCGAGGACGGCTCGCTGGATCTCGAGATGAAGGGCGGGTTCTTTCTCTCGCTGTTCGAGGCCGAGCCGGCTTTGGTCCACACCGGCACGGCCACGGTGCCGGGCGTATTCATGCCGCGGGATTCGGTCGGCGCGACACCCCGCCGAACGCCGTCGGCGTTTCGGGTGGACGTAGGCACCGCCTCGCGGGCCGAGACAGAGGCGCTCGGGATCCGCGTCGGCTCAACGGTGACGATGCCCAAGCACTACACTCGGCTCGCCGGCACCCGGGCGACCGGGCGGGCGATGGATGACCGGGTGGGTTGCACCACGCTGCTGCTGGCGCTCCGGCGGCTCGATCCGGCGCGACTCAAGCACGAGGTCATCTTCGTCTTCAGCGTGCGGGAGGAGATCGGGCTCGAGGGCGCGGAGGCCGCCGCCGCCGCGCTGGGCACGACTCCCAGACGGGTGCACGCGATCGACACCTTCGTCTCGGCGGATTCACCGCTCGAGCCGCAGGCGTTCGCCGTGACGCCGATCGGCCGCGGACCGGTGGTGCGGGCGCTGGACCAGAGCGCCGTGGCGCCGCCGGTCCTGGTGGACTCGCTGGTGGCGCTCGCACGCGTCCGGGCCATTCCGCTCCAGGTCGGCGCCACCAACGGTGGGAATGACGGCTCAGTGTTCGCGGCCTGGGGCGTGCCGGACGTCCCGATCGGCTGGCCGCTGCGCTACGCCCACTCGCCGGCGGAAGTGATCGACCTGAAGGACGTGGTGAATCTGGGCGAGGTCATCCGGGCGATCGCCGAGGGCTGGTAGCTCCGAAGCAGGCGCGCTTGCGTCGGCAGCCATGAGTGTGCATAATAATGCATTATGCGACCACGCGGCCCGCTCGCCCTCGCCTTCTCCGGCGGTCTCGACACCAGCTTCTGCGTGCCGCGGCTCGCGGACGACGGCTGGACGGTCCACACCGTCTACGTGAACACGGGCGGCGCGAGCCCGGCCGACCGCACCGCGATCGCCGCGCAGGCCCGCGCCGTGGGCGCGGCCGAGCACCATGAGGTCGATGCCCGTGCCGCCGTCTTCGATCGCTTCGTCCGCTTCCTGATCCAGGGGAACGTGCTCCGGGGGGAGGTCTACCCCCTCAGCGTCTCCGCCGAGCGCACGCAGCAGGTGCTCTCGGTGGTCGAAACGGCGCGCGCCATCGGCGCGGCGGCCGTGGCGCACGGCTCCACCGGGGCGGGGAACGACCAGATCCGCTTCGACGTCGCCCTCCGGGTTCTCGCACCCGAGCTCCAGATCGTCACCCCCATCCGCGATCTCGGCATCACCCGGGACCAGGCCATGGCGTACCTTCGCGAGCGGGGCCTCCCTGTCCCCGCGAAGGCCGGCGCCTATTCGATCAACCGCGGGCTCTGGGGCACGACCTGGGGCGGCGGCTGGACCCACGACACCTGGGCCGGACCGCCCGACGAGCTGCTCGAGCCCCCGGCCGATGCGCCGGCGCCGCGGGAAGTGGTGATCGCATGGAGCCAGGGCGTGCCGGTGGCGCTGGACGGAGCCGCGCTCGACGGGCCCACGCTGGTCGAGCGGCTGAACGCCCTGGCGGAGGCCTACGGTTTCGGCCGGGGCATTCATGTAGGGGAGACCGCGCTCGGCATCAAGGGCCGCATCGGGTTCGAGGCCGGGGCGGCGCTCGTGCTCATCGCCGCCCACCGGGAGCTGGAGAAGCTCGTCCTCACCCGCTGGCAGACCTACTGGAAGGATCAGCTCGCCCGCTTCTACGGCGACCGGCTGCACGAGGGCCAGTACTTCGATCCCGCCCTCCGGGACATCGAAGCGCTGATCACCAGCTCGCAGGGCCGCGTCGCCGGCGAGACCCGCGTGCGCCTCGCAGCGGGCCGGTTCCAGGTCGTCGGCACCCGGAGCCCGCATTCCATGATGGACCGGAGCGTCGCCACCTACGGCGAGGAGAACCGGCTCTGGACCGGGGACGAGGCACGGGCGTACGCGCGGATCGCGGCGATTCCGTCGCTGCTCGCGGCGAGGGCTACACCGTGAGGCACGGAGAACATAAGACACGGCGAGGCACGGAGAACTGCGAACCACGGAGACACCGAGGCACGGAGGAAACACAATCCAGAAGTCTCTCTGTGTCTCTGTATCTCTGTGGTGTGCAGTTCTCTGTGCCTCTAGAAAGGAACCTGCAATGGTCGTTACCACGCGCCTGAAGCTGGACCGGATTTCGTCCTCGACCCGGAACGCGCGCCTCGGCACCGAGGTCATCGTGGGTGACCAGATTCTCGCGGGGGAGGGCTACGTGCTCGCCGTCCGGATTCTGGAAGACAAGTCCACCTACAATACGATCGAGGACACGGGGGGCCGGATGGTCTCCCTCCGGGCCGGCGACATCCTGGCGGGGACGCTTGGTACCCGGCGCGCCCTCCGCGGCTATGCCGGCGTCGTGCCGCCGACGATCACCGTGGGCGACACGATCGAGGTCCTCAACCTCGGCGGGATCCTCGGCCGGTGCACCTCGGTCAATCCCGAGATCGGCCCGCCGTTCAAGGCGGAGGTGCTGGGCGCGATTCTCACCTTCCCCGAGATGGGCGACCGCGTGGGCCGGCCCGCGCACATCAAGGATCTCGCCGTTCCCCCCGCCGACCGGCTGGAGAGTGCGATTCCGGTGGTCTACGTCGCCGGGACCTGCATGAACGCGGGGAAGACCGTGGCGGCGACCGAGCTGGTGCGCGGGCTGGCCCGGTCGGGGCTCCGCGTCGGCGCGGCCAAGCTCACGGGCGTCTCGCTCATGCGCGACGCGCTTTCGATGCAGGACGCCGGCGCGGTCGCCGCGCTCACGTTCAACGACGTCGGCGTCGCCAGCACGCACGCAGGCATCACGGTGTCCACGGCCAAGGGGATCTTCAACCGCCTGGCCCAGGCGAAGCCCGACGTCATCGTCGCGGAGCTGGGCGACGGGATCCTCGGCGAATACGGCGTGCAGGACATCCTGCGCGATCCCGAGCTGGTGAGCGTGGGCGCGGCCTATGTGATGGCGGCGCCCGACCCGGTCGCCTGCTGGGGCGCGGCCGAGCTGATGCGCCGGGAGTACGGGCTCGCGGTCACGGCCATCACCGGGCCGGCCACGGACAACGAAGTCGGCATCGTCTACATCACGGCGGAGCTGGGCCTCGCCGCCCACAACGCCCGCCGGGATGCGCCGGGGCTGGTGACACGGGTCCGCGAATCGGTGGCGGCATGGGCAAAGGCCGCCGCGGGCGGCGTCCCCGAGCCGCCGGAGCGGGCCCCGCTCACCGCACCCGCGCTCGCCCGGTGAAGGTCGCCGTCGTCGGCGCCGGCGGCTACGTCGGCGGCGAGCTGCTGCGTCTCCTGCTGCAGCACCCGCGTGTGACCGAGTGCGTCGCGACCAGCCGGAGTCAGGCGGGCAAGCCGATCGCCGATACGCATCCGGCCGTCGCCGGATTGACCGAGGCCCGGTTTGCGGGGCAATCGCCGGGGGAAGCGGCCCGGGGACGGGACGTCGTCTTTCTCTGCCTCGAGCACGGCGAGTCGTCCGGCGTTGCCGGCGAGGTCCTCGACGCGGGGCCCGGGCTGGTGGTGGATCTCGCGGCGGACTTCCGCACCGAGGATCTGCGCCTCTACGAGCGCTACTACGGCGAGCACGCGGCGCCGCTGCTCGTGCCTCGCTTCACTTACGGCCTGGCCGACGTGCGGGGAAAGGAGCTCCGCGGTGCCCGCGCGATCGCCGCACCGGGCTGCTTCGCCACTGCGGCACTGCTCGCCCTGTATCCGCTGGCGCGGGTGCCGCTCCGGGCGCCGCCCACGCTCTTCGCGGTGACCGGATCGAGCGGCGCCGGCGCGCATCCCAAGCCGACGACGCATCATCCGATGCGGGCGCACAACCTCTTCGCCTATTCCGTGCTGGGCCACCGGCACGAGGCGGAGATTCTGCTGCGGTGGCGGGAGTGGACCGGTCGCCCGGACGCCACGGCCC
>DATBQV010000280.1:0-4519 GCA_036560625.1 Gemmatimonadales bacterium | reverse complement strand
GCACCATGGCGCGGGACACCAGCAAGAAGATGTAAGCGCGCGAGCGCGATCGTCGCACTGTCGCCGCGAGCCCCGGGGAGCACGCTCCACCGGGGCTCGGTCGTTTCCCCCTCAGCCGTCGAGATCCTCCGCCGCGAACGGTAGCCCGACCACCTTCGCCGCGCGTCCGCCCGCCTCAACTTCCTCGCCCAGCGCCACCTCCCGGCGAATCGGCGACAGGCCCAGCAGCCGGTCGTCCAGAACCAGCGTGGACCGCACGCTGCCAACCGCCCGCCCCGACGCCGTGACCGCATCACTCTCGAGCGGAGCCGTGCTGCGCCACACGAGGCCCCTGAGCTCCCGGTTGGTGTGCCCCCGGAAATGCAGGCGTGCGACGGTCTCCTGGCCCACGTAGCAGCCCTTCGTGTAGGAGACGCCGCCGAGCTGATCAAAGCGGACTTCCTGCGGGAGGGTGCGGTCGTCGATCTCGGCGCCCAGGGCCGGCCACCCGGCGAGGATCCGCGCGGCTTCCGCGTCTTCCGGCGTGCCCGGCTCGACGCCCACCGCCACAAGCGTGTCGACGAATTGACGGATCGCTCCGCGGGGTCCGACCGCCAGCGCGGCGAAGGGCGCCGTCTCCGGTGCGAGGCCAAGCAACAGGCGGCCGTCGGGGTGCTCGATCGTCGTCGTGCGGCCCGCCGCGTCGGGAATCGGCTTGATCGGTGACCGGGCGAGCGCGGCGAACGCCTGCGACCCCAACAGCCATGCGACCTCCACCTGTCCGGTTGCATCGGCGATGCGCGCGAGCCGCGGCGGGACCTGGCGGCGGAACAGCTCGTGTGAGGCGAGTCGGCCCTCGATCGGGGCCACGAGCGCAAATCGCTCCGGCTCGCGATAGACCCAATAGTCCACCACAATCGCGCCCTTGGGCGTGAGCAGCGCACCGTAGATCAGGCTGTGCTCGCCCGGCTTGTCGAGATCGTTGGTGAGCAGCCCCTGGAGGCAGGTGAGCGCGGCGGGGCCCTCGACCCAGAAGACCGCCGGCTCGCCCGTCACGATCACGGCGCCTCGACGCAAGCGGTCGAGCCGCGCGCGATCGTACGGCAGCTCACGCGGCGGCATCGGCCCACGGCAGATCGGAGGGCAGGCGCCCCGTGAGATCGGGCCACACCGCGTCCGCGGCGCGGAACGCCTCGGCCGGGTGCGACGTCGTGAGCACGGCGCAGCGGAGTCCGGCCGCTCGCGCCGCCGCCAGCCCGGGCAGGGAGTCCTCGACCACCACGCAGTGCTCGGCCTCGATGCCGAGCGCTCGCCGCGCCCGCGTATATCCCTGAGGGTCGGGCTTGCAGACGGATACATCCTCCGCGGCGATCACCACCGTGAAGTGCGGGCGCAGCCGCGCGGCATCGAGCACCAGCTCGATCTCCCGCCGGAGCGCACCCGACACCACCGCGAGCGCGATGCCGTCGGCCGCCGCGGCGTGGACGAAGTCCACGGCCCCCGGGACCAGCGTCATCGAATGCCGGATCGCCAAGGCGTAGTGGCGGGCCTTCCGCTCGATCGCCCGGGAGACCGCGGCCGCGTCGGTTGGCCGGCCGTTACGCTCGAAGGTGAACCGGAAACACGCTCGATCGTCGAAGCCGAGATACTCGCGATAGTACACCTCCCGCTCGAGCGGAATGTCGTACTCGGCGAGTGTCGCGGTGAGCGCCTCGCAGTGTTGCGGCTCATCGTCGATGATGACGCCGTTGAAATCGAAGAGGATGGCCCGAGGCATGGTAAGAGAACGGTGAACGGTGAACGGTGAACGGTAAACGGGGAGCATCGCGGATGCACGAACACCCGCTCGTCGTCCCCGGTTCACCGTTTCCTGCTCACCGTTTACCGTTTACCGGCGTCCCGTATACCCCGCCCGCCCGGTAGGACCGGTCCAGCAGCTCCACCGGGTGCACGGCGGGAATGTGAAGGCCCGCCGTGCGGAGCCCCGCACCGATCTGCATCAAGCAGCCGGGGTTGCCCGTGGTCACGGCGTCGAGCGGGGGCTCGGCGGCGTGGAAGGCGCGGAGCTTGTCGTCGAGCACCGACCGCGCGAGCCCGGGGTGAAGCAGCGAGTAGATCCCGGCGCTGCCGCAACACCGATCCGACCCCGGGAGCAGCCGGAGCCGGAGATCGGGGATCGCGCCGAGGACGGCGAGCGGGGCCGCGTGGACGCGTTGGGCGTGTTGAAGGTGACAGGGAGCGTCGTAGGCCACCTCGAGCGGCAGGGCCCCACCCCGCCGCGGCCCGCGGTCGGCGAGCAGCTCGGAGACGTCGCGGACCTTGGCCCCGAACCGTGCCGCGGCATCGGTGCCGAGCAGGTGGCCATAGTCCTTGAGCAGCGCACCGCAGCCGGCACTATTCACCACGATCCAGTCGGCCGCGTCGAGCAGGCCGGCCACGTTGCGGGCCGCGAGCGCGGCCGCGCCTGCCCGGTCGCCGGCGTGCTCATGCAGGGCGCCGCAGCAGCCCTGACTCTCCACCTCGCGCACTGCGTAGCCGTTGACCTCGAGCGTGCGCCGGGTCGCCTCGTGCACGTGGGCGAACAGTCCTTCCATCACGCAGCCGCGAAAGAGCACGACCGAGGGAGACCCGTCCATTGGCGCTCTCGTCGGAGCAGCGCCGGCCCCCGGTCGCGCGAGCCTCCCGTCCCGGGTCGCCGCGAGCATCGCCATGGTGAAACCGAAGCCACCCTCACCCGCGAGCCTGGCCGCGATGCCGGTCTCGCGGAACAGCCATCCCGCGCCAAAGAGGGCGCGCGAGAGCAGCCGGTTCCGAAAGACGCCGAGCCCAAGGCGGGCGAGCGGGGGAATACCACGGGTCCGGAACAACTGCTCCCGCGCCGCCGCGAGCCCGCGGCCGTAGCCGACGCCGGAAGGGCAGACAGGCTCGCAGCCTCGGCACCCCAGGCACGCATCGAGGTGCGAGACCAGCGCGTCGTCCTGCGCGTCGAGCTCACCGCGCTCCAGCGCGCGCATGAGGACGATGCGTCCGCGAGGACTGTCCGCCTCATCGCCCGTTGCCAGATAGGTCGGACATGCGGGAAGGCAGAAGCCGCAGTGGACGCACGGATCCAGCGCCTGGTAGCCTGACGCGGTCTCGGTCACCGCCGCCCCGTCTCACTTCTCACTTCTCACCTCTCACTTCTCGTTGCCTTCCAGAGCCACGCTCAGCGCCTGCTTCGGGTCGAACGTATCGCGGAGCCGGTCCACCAGCGGCCCGAGCCCCTCGCGGTACGCACCGAAGTGGCCCAGCGCGCGCCGGACCGCCCAGGGCGCCCGTTCCAGGGTCATCGGGATCTCCCGGGCCGCGGTGGCGCGGCGCACGGCGCGCAAGCGCTCGATCGGAGCGTCCCCGGCCCAGCGAAGCGACCCACTGCCGGCCCCCGCCGCGATGAGGCCATCATCGAGGTCGTGCGCGAGCAGGTCGAGTGTGTCGTCGAGCCCGTAGGCCAGCACGCCGAGGCGAAACGTGATGGTGCCGCCGAGGCTCCCGCGCGCGAGGAGCGCCCAGAAGGCCGCCGTCCGATCCGACGGAAGCTGCTCCCACACCGCCTCGGTCTCCGTCGGCAGGCGGCGCACGTCCGCCTGCACCGCGGCATCGACGCCGAGGAAGCGGGCGGCGAGCACCCACGCGGACTCGCTCGCGAGGGCCGGAGACACCAGCTCCAGCGCGGCCGGCGCGATGTGCGCCTCGAGCAGGTCTCGCGCGGCCGCCGTGAGGGCGTCCCGGGTGCCGTGGGAGACGAGTGTGACGTCGGCACGGGGCGCCGCCCGGAGGCGAAGGTGCGCCTCCGTGAGAATGCCGAATCCGCCGAAGCTTCCCACGTGCAGCTTGGTCAGGTCGTATCCGGCGACATTCTTTACGACCCGCGCGCCCGGCTTCACCACGCGCCCGTCACCGGTCACGACCGTGCAGCCCAGGATGTGATCCCGAACCGGGCCGAATCCGTGCCGGAGAGGGCCGCTGGTGCCGGTTGCGATCACCGAGCCGAGCGTGCGCTCAGGCCTGCCGGGCGGGTCCACGGCGAGCCACATCCCGTGCTCCGCGAGCCGCCGCCGGACGGCGTCCAGCGACGCGCCGGCCTGCACCGTGGCCACGAGGTCGGCCGGATGCACGGAGACGATCTCGTCCAGCGCACGGGTGCTCACGGCCAGATCCGCGGGTGCGTCGGCCGGGAGCCAGGACCCAAGCCCCTCGACCCGGATCTTCCAGCCCTCGTCGTACGCAAGCCGGCAGACCAGCGCCAAGGCGTCGGTCGAATCGGGCGTCACGCGAGGCACGTTGTCGGCGTCGCGGTCCACGGCCGCGGGTCCGAGCAGCGCGCGCAGGCGGGCGAAGATCATGGCCCCTCCGACCAGCGCGCGCCGGGCGCGGCGCGCCACTCTCGGCAGGCCCGCTGGGGCAGCATCTTGCCCGGATTGCAGCGCTCGTCCGGATCGAACACCCGGCGGACCGCCTGCATGGCGCCGAGCGTCTCGGCATCGAAGATCCAGGGCATGTA
>DATBQV010000279.1:0-2645 GCA_036560625.1 Gemmatimonadales bacterium | reverse complement strand
CACTCACCACCTACCTCACCGTCGTTATCGCGATGCTGTTCCGGGACTACCGGACGCAGCGCTGGGGTCGCTGGCGGCCCTCGGCCGCGGCCCGGCGGCACGGCGCGCTGGCGGTCCGGCTGGAGACGCTGGTCTACCGCGACCAGCTTCGGCTCGAGCAGGCAGGCGAGCAACTCCGCACCGCGGGGCTCACCGTTCTCTCCGATCGCGACCTGGGCCGCCTGCTCGCCGTACTCCCGGCGCGCCGCCCCTTGCGCCTGATGCCGGCCGGCGCCGATCCGCTGTCCGATACTCCGGCGGCGGATCGTGCCGACGATCTCGTTGCCGCGGACGAGGCCGAGGCCGGGAAGAAGGTGATCGACGGCGCGCTGGAGCGGCTGGCGCCGGAGGATCGGCTCATGCTCCGGATGCGTTTCTGGGAGGGGATGACCGTCGCGGACATCGCGCGCGGACTCGGACTGCCGCAGAAGCCGTTGTACCGTCGAATGGATCGCGCGCTGGCGGACTTGCGCGTGTACCTGGAGGAATCCGGCGTGTCCCAGGATCAGGTGCAGGCGGTGCTGGACGAGCGCGCGGTGTGACGCAGTCGAGACACTGCGCGCGTGGGTCCATCTAATCCGGTAAGCCAAGGACTGGAGGGCTGTTAGGGTGAGTCAACCTGGGATCGATCCGGAACGGCTCGCGGCACTGCTGGACGCCCGACTCAGTGGCCCGGAGCGGGCCGAGCTGCTGCAGCAGCTCGCAGCCTCCGACTCGGCGCTCGAGTCATACGGCGACGCTGCCGCCGTCGTCGGCGAGCTGCAAACCGGACCGCGGCGTTGGCTCACCCCGATGCGCTGGATCGCGATCGCGGCCGTGCTCGCGGGGCTGGCGCTCGCGCCATGGCTCTGGATGCGCATGCGGCCGACGAACCGGGACGATCCCGGACGTTTCGTCGCGCTGCTCACCTCGCCTGCCGGCGGCGTGCCGGCCGGGTGGAACGCGGACCCGTGGGGCTCCGTGCGTGGCTCGGCGGAACCACTCACGGCTGCCGCACGGGCGGCACGGTTGGGTACGCGCCTGACCGATCTCGCGCTCGCGGTCCAGCGGCGTGATACCGCAACCGGCACGCTCGCCGCCGACATCGGTGCGCTGCTCGACGGCGTACCCGCCGCGGGACCCGTCAGCGCGATGTATCACGACATCGGCACGCGCGCCGGCGCAGCACCGTCGGACCTTAGGCCGTTACTGACGCAGGCGGGGAGCGCCGCGGCTCGGCTCGCCGGCGCGGATCTGGTGCAGCTGGGAGCATGGGTGGAAGCGGCTCGGGTCGCCGCGGCCGCGCAGGATGCAGCGTTCTTCGATTCACCGCAGAGTCGCACGATGCTGGCACGGGCGACCACGCTCGCGGCCCTCACGGAGCCGGCCCGCGCCCTGGTCAGCCGTCTGCAAGCCGAGCTATCGGCCGAGCGCACGCCGGAGTGGAGCGCGCTCAGTCGCGACCTGACGGAGCTGCTGGGCACGCTGGGCAGCTCGGGGGTAACCGACGGCTAGTGGCCGCCGGACGGCACGCAGGTGGTAGCAATGCCGCCCCCTTGGCCGCTAGCCAGGGTGGGCCAGGGCGGACTCCAGCGCGGCAAGTGCCTCGCCTGCGGTGGCGAAGCGGTCGGCGGGCGACTTGGCCAGGGCGGTCCGCAAGACGACGTCGGTCGCCGGCCCGGCCGCCGGACGCAAGGTCGTCAGCGGCGGCGAGGGGTCGAGTGCATGCCGGGACAGAATCGCCTCGCGGGTCGGCCCGGTGAACGGCGGCCCGCCCGCAAGCATTTCGTACAGCACACAGCCCAGGGAATACACGTCGCTGCGACCGTCGAGCCGAGTCCCGCCGCCGCGTGCCTGCTCCGGACTCATGTAGTAGGGCGTGCCGACGACGAGGGAGCCGCTCGTGATCGGCGCATCTCCATCGCCCATGGCGAGTCGGGCGATGCCGAAGTCCGTCACCCACGCCTGGCTACCCGACAACAGGATATTTCCCGGCTTGATGTCGCGGTGTACCACGCCGGTGGCGTGGGCGTAGTCGAGGGCTGCCGCGACTTGCCGTCCCAGGTCGAGGACCTCGGAGAACGGCAGTTGCCCTGTGCGGGCGAGACGCTCCCGGAGGGATTCTCCTTCGACGAAGGGCATCGAGTACCAGGGCACGTCGCGAGCGATCCCGGAATCGAGTAGCGCGAGGATACTGGGATGGTGGAGTCTGGCGGTGATCCGGATCTCGCGGAGGAACCGGTCCGGGCCGACCGCGGCCGCAAGGGCGGGACGGAGGACCTTGATGGCAACGCGGCGGTTGAGCTGGAGGTCCTGGGCCAGATAGACGGTCGCCATCCCGCCGTGGCCGAGCTCGCGCTCAATCTGGAAGCGGCCGTGCAGCGCATCCAGCAATGCCGTGGGGGCGGCCGTCGGAGGCTCCGGAAGGCTGGATAGTTAATGTGCGCGCGGTTGCGGGTCGACGCCAGGCGTCAGGACTATGACAAGGGCGCAACGCCGCCCGCTGACGAATGGGAACAGTCGTCTCGTCTATGCCGGTGGACTCGTCCCCATCCCTTCGGTCATCTTGGAGGCGTCGCCCACGTAGTGAATGGCCACGATGTCGTCCTTCCCCGTCAGCGCAACCA
>DATBQV010000278.1:0-2040 GCA_036560625.1 Gemmatimonadales bacterium | reverse complement strand
CACCGTGCGAGCCCCGTCGTCCACCGCAGGGAGCAGATGGGAGTGAAGATCGATCACGACGGGGGCCGATGCGCTTGCAGGATGGCGGCGGCGAAACTGCCCAGGTTGGCCGGCCCGTGCTGCGCCTGCGCCAGAAGCGCGAGGGTCACGAGCGCGTCGGCCGCCAGCAGGTCAAGGGCCACCGAGCGATCGCCGGAGCGGGAAAAGACGCGCTGGAGCGCGACGGCACCGGCGTCGGCCAGTGTGTGCGCCACGTCCGTCCCGGGCGGTGTCGCCGCGGCGTATTCCAGAACCCGCCGACGCAGCGCGTCGGGCGCGCGGCCCGTATGCTGGTCGAGCCACGTACCGAGCGCGGTGGGAGCGGGCCCGGGCGCCGTCAACCGCCGTTCCCGAGCCAGGCCGCGACCAGCGCCGGGGTCTGCGCGCGTGCCTCCGCCAGCCGCGCCGGATCGCCGGCCCCGGCCGACGCGAAGTGCGGACGACCACCACCCTTGCCACCACTGATCGCCGCGATGCGGTTGACCAGATCGCCCGCCTTGCGGCCGGCGCTCACGAGGTCGTCGGTCAGCGTCACGTGGATCGCGCCGCGACCGGCGGTTCCGAAGAGAACGAGCACCGCCTGCCGCTTGCCCTGGCGGAACGTATCGGCGATCTGGCCCAGCTCGCCCCGGTCTTCGGTCTGCGTCTCCGCGATCGTGACCTGAACGCCGTCCACCTGGAGAACCTCGCCCTGGGTTGCGGTCGTCCCGCCCGAGCGGAGCGCGTCCCGGAGCCGAGCCTCGAGCTTTTCCCGCTCCTCGAGCAGCTGGTCCACCTTGCGCGTCAGGTGCTCGGGTTGCGCCTTGAGCCGGTCGGCCACGTGCGCGAGCCGTTCCTCGATCTCCCGGAGCGCGGCGTAGGCCGCGGGCCCCGTGACGGCCTCGATCCGCCGCACACCGGCCGCGACACCGCCCTGGCCCGTGAAGCGGAACAGCCCCACCTGCCCGGTGCTGCGAACGTGGGTGCCGCCGCACAGCTCGATCGAGTCTCCCATCTGCACCACCCGGACGACGTCGCCGTACTTCTCCGAGAAAAAGGCCATGGCCCCCAGATCCAGCGCGTCGCGGTACGGCATCTCCCGCGTGATCGTCTCGGAGTTTGTCCAGATCTGCTCGTTCACGTCACGCTCGATCGCGCGAAGGGTCTCGGGATCGATGGGGCCCAAATGGGTGAAGTCGAACCGCAGGCGCTCCGGCTCCACCAGCGAGCCCGCCTGGCCGGCGTGCTTGCCGAGGTGTCGGCGGAGCGCCAGATGCACGAGGTGGGTGGCGCTGTGATTCCGCTCGATGTTGTGCCGGCGCGGCGCGTCCACCATGGCGTCGACGGGCGTGGGATCAAACGTCTCGCCGAAGCTCCCGGAGACGACCGTGCCCTTGGCCGGGTCCTTCCGGACCTCGTCCACTGCCAGCGTCCAGCCCTTCCCGGCCACCGAGCCGATGTCGCTCACCTGCCCGCCCGACTCGGCGTAGAACGGATTCTCGCGCAGCACCAGTTCCACCCGCGGGCCCTCCTGGCGGAACGCGAGCAGGTCGGAGTCCGTCTCGGTGGTGTCGTAGCCGACGAACTTCTGCTTGCCGCGCTTGAGGGTGCGCCATCCCTTGCTCTTGCCGCTTCCGCCAGCCCGGGGCGACGCGCGCTTCCCGCCAGCAAATCTCGCCGCCCGCGACCGCTCCCGCTGCCCCTCCAGCGCCCGCTCGAAACCCGCCAGATCCACGCTCACCCCATGCTCGCCCGCGATGATCTGCGTAAGATCGATGGGAAAGCCGAACGTATCGTACAGCTTGAAGGCTTCGTCGCCGGGGATCGTCTTTGCGCTGGTGGCGAAGATCTCCTCCAGCCGCTTGAGGCCACCCTCGATCGTCTCGAGAAAGCGCTCCTCCTCAGCCCGAGTGGTCTCGTGGATGTGCTTCGCCCGGGTCAGCAACTCGGGGTAGATGCCTCCCATCTCGCGGACGACGACCGCGGTGAGGGGGGCCAGCGTGGGCTCGCGGCGACCCAGAA
>DATBQV010000277.1:0-13017 GCA_036560625.1 Gemmatimonadales bacterium | reverse complement strand
GTCGGCGACCTCGACCCGGCGATCCGTTCCGGGCTCGTCAGCGCCCTCCAGGACCGAACCCCGGACGCCGGCGTGCACGTCCTGCTTCCGGGCCGCGGTCGGATGGCACCGGAGGCGCTGCTGCATCTCTACGACGGGTGGATTCGGGAACAGGTCGGCAAACCCAGACGGCGCGGCTCACGCTCCCCGGGAATCGTGCTCGCGCGCACCCTTGCGGAGCCCAAAGCCGTCACCACCGACGGCGCCGCGGTCTGTTGAGTTCCAGTCGCTCCATCCTGCTGCTCCTGGGCCTGCTCGGCTGCGGGAGAGAGGGACTCGACTCGGCGCGGCGGAAGGCCGTCGCGTCCGTCGGACCTGCAGCACTCGTCACCGCCGCCCGAGCCGGCCGGGATTGGCTCACGTACGGCCGAGACTACACGAACCGCCGCTATTCCCCGCTCCGCACCATCGATACGCTGACCGTCGGCGATCTCGCGCTCCATCTCTCCTTCCACACCGGGGCGGCGCGCGTCGGCAGCTTTCAGACGTCGCCCGTCGTCGTTGACGGCGTGATGTTCCTGACGACGCCGGAAGATGCCGTGATCGCATACGATCTCCGACGGCGCCGCGTCGCCTGGTCATATCGGCCCACGCTCGGTACGCGCCTGACCTGCTGCGGGAGCCCGAATCGCGGTGTCGCCGTGGGCCACGGGCTGGTGTTCATCGGGACCCTCGACGCGCGACTCATCGCTCTCGATGCGGCGACCGGCGTCCTGCGCTGGGTCACGCAGGTGGACGACCCGCAGCTGGGATACGGCCTCACCATGGCTCCCCTCGTGGTGGACTCACTCGTCATCGTCGGGACATCGGGAGCGGAATTCGGGATTCGAGGCCATCTCTCCGCCTACGAGGCCGGCACCGGTCGGCTCGCCTGGCGCTTCTACACCGTGCCGAGCCCCGAGGAGGGCGGCTGGTGGGGCCGATGGCGCACGACGGTGTCCGGTGGTGAGGCCCTGCCCCGCAACATCCGGCGCGAGCGCGCCGACTCGGCCCGATTCGCCGACGCCTGGCAACGCGGTGGCGGGTCCGTTTGGGTCACCCCGGCCTACGATCCGGTTACGGGCAGGCTCTTCGCGTCGGTGGGCAATCCGGCGCCGTCCTTCAACGGTGGGCCGCGCCCCGGCGACAACCTGTACACCAATTCCCTCGTCGCGCTCGACGCGGCGTCCGGACGCCTCCTGTGGTACCACCAGTTCGTTCCGCACGACTTGTGGGACTATGACCCCGCCAGCTCCCCGGTGCTCGCGGAGGTCGGCGGTCGCTCGCTGGTGCTGAGCGCCGGGAAGCTCGGATGGCTCTATGCGCTCGATCCGCGGGACGGGGCACTGGTCGTCCGCTCGGAGCCGTTCGTTCCCCACGAGAATCTCTTCGCCCGGCCCACGCCCGCCGGTGTCCGGGTGGCGCCCGGCGCCGACGGAGGCTCCAACTGGTCGCCCCTTTCCTATTCGCCGCAGACCGGCCTGGCGTACGTCGTGGCGCTGCACAACCCCATGATCATCTTCAGCGACTCGGCGCCCTATGCTCGCGGCGAGCCTTGGTATGGCGGCGCCACCTCCCTCCCCGGCCCCAGGTGGGGCACCGTCAGCGGGATCGATCCGGCCTCGGGGCACATCGTCTGGCAGGTGCGCACCAGGCAGCCGATGGTGGGAGGCTCCCTCGTAACCGCGGGTGGCGTGCTCTTTGCTGGAGAGGGGGATGGATGGTTCCGCGCGTACCACGCCGGGACCGGCCGCCAGCTCTGGGAATACCGCACTGCCACCGGTGTTAACGCCCCCCCGGTCACCTTCGAGGTAGACGGGGAGCAGTTCGTTGCGGTCGCGGCCGGCGGCAATACGCAACAGGGCTATCCGCTCGGAGACGAGGTCCTCGTCTTCGGCCTGAAACCGGGGGGCCGCACGAAGGAGCGCTAGATGGGCTCACAGATCGTTGGGCAGACGACCAGCGCGGCCGCGATCGCCCTCGGGCGGGTGCGGCCGCTTATTCGCCTGACTCGCCCCCATCAGTGGTCGAAGAATCTTCTCCTCTTTCTGCCGGCGCTCGCCGGTCATCTCGAGTGGACTCCCGATAACCTCAGCGCGCTGCTGCGCGGGTTCCTGGCGTTTTCCTTTCTCAGCTCGTTCGCCTACGTGGTGAACGACATGCGCGACGTCGCCGACGACCGCCTGCACCCGACGAAGCGTCTGCGCCCGTTGGCCGCCGGTCAGATCGGGACCACCGAGGCGGTGGGACTCGCCGTGCTGCTGGCGGTGTCTTCGCTGCTCCTCGCCGGCTCGCTGCCGCCGCACTTTCAGCTGGCCCTCGGGTGTTACGCGGTCGGCTCGGGTCTCTACACGCTCGCGCTCAAGGCCCGGCTGCTGGTGGACGTCATCGTCCTCGCCGCCCTGTACACGCTTCGGCTCGTGGCCGGCGCCGCGTTGGTGGGCGCGCCGCTCTCGCGGTGGTTCCTGCCGTTCTCGATCTTCTTCTTCCTCTCGCTGGCCCTGGTGAAGCGGGTAACGGAGCTTCGCCGGATGGGGCCAGATGCCGGAACCCGTCGTCGACGGCGCGCCTACAAGGCCGTCGACGCCCAGGTCCTGGCCGCCATGGGCATCGCCTGCATCGCGTGCGCCGCGCTGGTCTACTGTCAGTACATCTCGAGCCACGACATCACGCACCTCTACCGCTCGCCGGATTTCCTCTGGGGCGGCCTGCCGCTGCTGCTGTACTGGCAGGCCCGCATCTGGGTCTTCGCCCTGCGCGACGACCTCCACGACGATCCCGTGGTCTTCGCTCTCCGGGACCGCGTGAGTTTCCTCACCGCCGGAGCCTTCCTCTTCGTCGTCTGGCTCGCCGCGTGACCCTGCCGCCGCCGGCGCGACGGTCCGTGGGCTGGGACGTCGTGCTGGCGCTGGCCCTCGGCTTCGCGGCAGCCGTGTATGCCACCCGCGCCATGACGCTCATCGGCCCGGGGATCATGGCCGAACTGGCCGAGGACAGCTGGTTCGAGAGCGACGCCTCGCGGATCGCCTGGGAAATGAGCAACCCCGGAGTCGATCACGCCCGCGGCGCGGTGCACCCGCTCTACTCGCTGATCACGACGCCGCCGGTGCTGGCACTCCAGGACTGGCTCGGCTGGCCTCAGCCCCGAGCCACGGGCGCCATCGTCATTGTCGCTGCCGGTCTGTGGGGCATGGCGCTCTATGCGCTTCTGCGCTCGCTCCGCTGTCGACGCCCTGATGCCGTGCTCTATACCCTGCTCGGCCTGGCGAGCGCCGGCGCGGTGTTCTGGCTGCCGATTCGCGACCGCTACGTCCTTGGCTCCGTCAGCATCATCGCCCCCCTTGCCCTGATCGCGACCCTGGCGCACCGCACCACCCGTACGACCGGCCGGTGGATCGTGGCCAGCGCCGGCACGCTCGCCGTCACCGTGACAAACTGGATGTTCGGGATCCTGGCCGCGGCCGTGCTGCTTCCCGTCCGCCGGGCCCTCGCCGTGACCGGCGGCGCGATCGCGCTCGTCACCGTATGCTGGGTCGCGCAGAAATGGTTCGTGCCAAGCACCCCCTTCTTCGTGCCGACCACGGAGGAGACCCATTACATGTTCAGGCCCACGGCCGACCGCATGCGGAGCGTGCTGCGGGTCGTGGCGGTTCACTCGATGGTGGCACCTCGGTTTGACCGCCTGCACGAGGGCGGCAATCCGCTGCCGCTCAGCGCGTCGCTCCTGCCGCCGGCCCCCAACCAGCTCACGATGCAGGCCGTGCCGCTGGGCACCGGTGGGAGGGCGGGCAACATCGCCACCTTTGCGTGGCTGGCTGCGCTGGTCATCGGCATCGGGACCGCGCTCACCCGCTGGCGCGACCAGCGCATCTGGCTCGTGATCCTGCTCGGTCTCGCGGGGCAGGTCGCGCTCCACCTGGTCTACGGTGAAGAGACGTTCCTCTACGCCCTGCACTGGCTGCCGTTGCTCGTGGCCCTGGCGGCCGCGGGAACGCTCGGACCGCTGCGACCGTTGTCGCTCGCGCTTGCCGGCACCGTCCTCGTGACCGCCGGCGTGAACAACGTCGCCGCGCTGCGGCGTGCGGCGCGACTCTACGGACCCGAACGCGAGCTCGCGCTCCGCGCGAAGAACCATCGCCCCGACGAACCGTGGCCCCGCGGCGAAGGCCACGTGCTGCTCGCCCGTCCCGGAACGCCCGAGTCGGCCAAGAGCTGGCACGAGCCCGGCGGAAGCCTGAGTCCGGTCAAGGGAAGCTTCGGTGTGTCGCTGTGGGCCGAGGATGCGCTCGGCAACCTCATTGCGAGCGGGGAACGGTTGCCGCTCGCGGAGGTGAGCCAGCGCTTTGCCTGGGACAGTGGGGCGACGGTGCCCGCCATCATGACGGAGACGGCGCACTACCGCGCGCGCTGGGAGCTTCCCGCCGCCGGGCGATGGCAGCTCACGGTCAGGCCGGGCCGGGCGGCGGACACGCGCGTGGAGCTGGTCATCCGCAGCGTCGGCCCGTCGGGAGGGCCGGTACGGTCGCTCGCCTGGAACGGCAAGCGCCTCCGGATCAACGACGCCTGGTCCCTCGAGCTCAGTCCCGCACCGCGGCGCGTCGTCGTCGGCCACGAGGGCGATGACCGCTGGATGACCGCCCAGTCGGGAGCCGCGGAGTGGGCCGGTGAGGATGGCTGGGGCTACGCCCGGCTCGCGCTCGACCCGCGGGCGGCCACGACCGCCACGCTCACCGCCGACTCGGTCCCCCCCGATACCACGCCGCTCCCGGCGCGCCTCGCACCCTTTGCCGAGCTTTCGCTCCCCGACCCGCGCTTCGCGGAAAGCATGCGGGCCGAGGTCAGCAATCTCGCGATGAGTCTCGTGCGCGGGGAAACCCGTTCATCGGACCCCGTCAACACGCCGATCCCCTGGCAGCGTACCGGCGCCTACATCGTGACGGCGCTCGCGCGGGCGGGACAGGTACCGCTGGCGCGGTCGCTGGCCGTGTTCCTCGCCGAAAACGACTTCTACGGCGGCTTCGGCGCCGAGGCCGACGCTCCCGGCCTGGGCATCTGGGCCCTCACCGAAGTGGGGACCCAGGCAGGCGACTCGGCGTACGACCGGTGGGTCTGGCCGCACGTGCGGCGGAAGGCCGAGCGCATCATCGAGCTGCTCGACGCGCGGCAGGACGTGCGCGTCCCCGTCTCGTTCCCGATCACTCCCTGGGCCCGCCGCCACGACGATCCCACGCTGGTCGCCAACGCCGCGCGCGACGGGCTGATCGTGGGCCGCATGGACCACGGCCGCCCGCTCCTGTTCGTGAACGCCGTGAGCTATGCCGGGCTGATGCGGGCCGCGGCCCTCGCGACTCGGGAGGGGCACGAGGACGACGCTGCGCGCTACGCTGCGCGCGCCGGTCGCCTGCAGGCCGCGTGGAAGGCGGCCTTCGCGCCGCCGGAGTCGAACAATCCGCGGGCGTATATCGCCGCGCTCTGGCCGAGCGGCGTGGCCGCGGAGCCCGAGGCACGGGCAACGTTTCAGGCCGCGCTCGACCGCCACTGGAACCGGCTGCGCGATTCGACCGGCCGGCCGCGCGCCTGGCCGCTCTGGACCTACTTCGACGTCGCCGAAGCACACCAATGGCTGCTGCTCGGCGCACCCGAGCGCGCGTGGCAGGTGCTGACGTGGTTCTGGGAGCACCAATCCTCACCCGGGCTGTACACCTGGTGGGAAGGCGACGACGAGGGGAACACGCTCGGCTGGTGGACCTACACCCGCGGTTGGCTTGCACCCAGGACCGTGACGCCGCACCACTGGACCACGGCGGAGATGCTGCTGCTCCAGCTCGACATGCTGGCACGGCTGGACACCGACGGCGCCGAGCCGGCGCTGGTCATCGGCGACGGCCTCCCCCGCGAATGGCTCGCTCACCCGCTCGCGGTGCGGGGACTCCGCGTGGCGGGCCGGACCGTCGACTGGTCATGGGTCGACGGTCGCCTGACAGCGACGATTCGGGGTGCACCGCTCCGAGTCCGCCCCGGCGCGCCCTTTCCTCGCGCCACTCGCGTGCAGGTGAGCATGCGGTAAGTAGCGCCGATTGACGGTCTTGGTATATTGCCCTGCCGCCGCCACGAAAGTCCATGCGCGCCCTGGTTAAGGAATCCGCTGCTCCCGGCATGACTCTGCGGGAGGTTCCCCGTCCCGCTTACGGCCCCACCGACGCCCTCATCCGGGTGCGTCACGCCGGCGTCTGCGGGACCGATCTGCACATTTGGGAGTGGGACAGCTGGGCCGCGGGGCGGGTGCGCCCGCCGCTCGTCGTCGGGCATGAGTTCGCCGGCGAGATCGTCGAGCTCGGCGGCGAGGCTGCGGCTGCCGGCCTCCTCGCCGTCGGCGACCTGGTCACCGCCGAAGGCCACATCGTCTGCGGCCACTGCCTCCAGTGCCGGACCGGCAGTGCGCACCTCTGCCAACGGACCCAGGTAATCGGCGTCGATCGCGACGGTGCCTTCGCCGAGTACATCGCGATGCCCGTGTCGAACGTGATGCGCCTCGACGGAATCTCCACCGAGATCGGCGCGATCATGGACCCCCTGGGCAACGCGGTGCACACCGTGCTCGAGGCCGACGTGCCCGGAAGCACCGTGCTCGTGATCGGCTGCGGCCCCATCGGCTGCTTCGCGGTCGGCGTGGCGCGAGCGGCCGGTGCCTCACTCGTCCTGGCGAGCGACTACAACCCCCGCCGGCTCGACATCGCCCGCTGCATGGGCGCGCACGTCGTGCTGAACCCCGCGGAAGACGACGTCGTTGCTCGCGCCCGGGAGCTGACCCAGGGCGACGGCATCGACCTGGTCTGCGAGATGAGCGGCCATCCGTTGGGGCATGCGCAGGCCTTCGCGGCCGCACGCCTCGGCGGCCGCGTCAATCTGCTGGGCACGCCGAGCCGACCCACCGAAGTCGACTTCGCCCGGGACGTGATCTTCAAGGGCCTCACGCTCTACGGCGTGAGCGGACGCAAGATGTACCAGACCTGGGATCAGATGCGGCGGTTTCTCCGCGCCGGGCAACTCGATCCCCGGCCTGTGCTCACGCACAGGTTCCCGCTCGCCCGCATCGCCGACGCGATCGAGGTCATCAAGGAGGGCAAGGCGGGCAAGGTGATCCTGGAGATCGGCGGATGAGCCGCACGGTGGCCTCCAATCCCCTGGACCGCCGGCTCGAGGCGGAGCTGGAGGAGTTCCGCCGCACCGGCGTCTACAAGCGCCTCAACTACCTCGACAGCCCGCAGGGCCCGACCGTCCGCATGGAGGGCCGCGGGGAGGTCGTGATCCTGTCGTCCAATAACTACCTCGGCCTGTGCGCCGAGCCCGAAGTCGTCGCGGCGGGAAAGGCCGCACTGGACCGCTTCGGTGCGGGCACGGGCTCGGTCCGGTTTATCTGCGGAACGTTCACGGTTCACCGCGCGCTCGAGCAGGCGTGCGCCCGACTGGTCGGCACCGAGGCCTCGTTGAGCTTCGTGAGCTGCTGGAACGCCAACGAGGCGGTGCCGGCGACGCTGCTGGGCGAGGACGATCTGGTCCTGAGCGACCAGCTCAATCACGCCTCCATCATCGACGCGGTGCGACTGGCCAAGGCGATCACCAAGTGCCAGACCGGGGTCTATCGCCACGCCGACCTGGCCGATCTCGAGGAGAAGCTTCGCGCCGCGCGGGACCGCCGGCTGCGCATGGTGATCACCGACGGCATATTCTCCATGGAAGGCGCCATCGCCAAGCTGCCGGACCTGATCGAGCTGTGCCGGAAGCACGATGCCGTGCTGGTGGTGGACGACTCCCACGCCACCGGGGTTCTCGGCGCGACCGGACGGGGCACGGCCGAGCATTTCGGGGTCCTAGGCGAGGTCGATCTGATCACGTCCACGCTCGGCAAAGCCCTCGGCGGCGCCGCCGGTGGCTTTGTTGCGGGTTCGGCCGCAGTGTGCGACTATCTGACGCAGCGGGCACGGCCGCAGCTCTTTTCCAATGCCCTCCCGCCGACGGTCGCGGCGAGCGCGCTCGCGGCGATCGAATGTGTCGAGCGGCATCCGGAGCGCGTGACCGCGCTGCGGGAGAACGCCCGGTATTTTCGGGAGCAGCTGCTCGCGCTCGGCTTCAAGCCGCTCGCGGGGGAAACACCCATCGTCCCGGTGATCGTCGGCGAGACGGCCTTCGCCATCCGGCTCAGCCAGGAGTTGCTGAACGAGGGTGTGTTCGTGACCGGCTTCGGCTTCCCGGTCGTGCCGCAGGGCCAGGCCCGCGTGCGCTGCCAGATCTCGGCGGCCCATACGCGAGACCACTTGGACCGGGCGCTGGCGGCTTTCAAGCGGGTGGGAGGGCGGCTCGGGTTGATCTGACCCGTCGCGGGCCTGCTCCTTGCACCCCCGATCGTGCAAATTTGGTCGTCCGGTCCCGGCCAACGCCGAGACCTTGCTTCGTAAGCTATTCTATTTCAATACGTTGACGAGTGCCGCTCTGGGCTGGGCGCGGTCCGCCGTCCGTGGCACTCCACAGGAAGTTCTGCAAATTTCCGGACCGGTCCGATCCTCGGCCGCCAACACCCAGGGAGGCAGTCTGATGAGCAAGGTCACCCGCAGCATGTCGGTCGCGGCCCTGGCACTATGCCTCGGCGCAGCGAGCCTGGCCGCCCAGGGGCCGGTTCAAGGCGACTTCCAGTGGTACATCGGCGGGCAGGCCGGCGTGCTGATATTCCGGACCCCGGCGCAGACCCGCGGCGGCATGTTCATGGCGGGTGCGCACACGCTCATCACCGCGCGCCGGACGGGCCTGCTGCTCTCGGTCGACGAGGGCATCGGCTCGAACGAGCAGAGCGCGTACTTCGATGCGACCGGAACCACCCAGACGGTTCAGTTCAACGATATCCGTAAGTACTCGGCCGTCCTTCTGGCCTTCCCCATTCGCTCGGCCGCCCAGCCGTACCTCGGCATCGGCGTGGGACTGATGCACGCCGTGAACCCGCAGCCGACCGGAACGTCGTTCGCCACGCCCGCCGCACTGGCGCAGGCGCAGCAGGACGCGGTTGATCTGGGAAGCACGGGATTCGCGACAATTGTCGGGGGACTTCAGTTCAAGCTCGGGCGGTTCGTCGCGTTCGGTCAGTATCAGCTCACCTCGGCCCAGGGCAACAAGACCACGTCCAGCGGCGCCACCGGTCGGTTGCTGGTGGGCTCAACCCACACGCTCAGCGGCGGACTCCGGATCGGCCTCGGGAGCGCACGAGAGGCTCCCCGCACCGGATACTGACGCTTCGCCGCGATATCCAGGGTGACCCCGCGGCTGCGAATCGAAGCGGCCAGTCGACCGCTTTCGTAATACCGACTCGCGGGGTCACCGCCACCGCCCCTTCCCAGCCGTCCGGCTCGAGCACCGTCACCGCCGAGCCTGCCATCATCCGCCCATCCAGCTCAGCCCGCGTGATGCCGAGCGCCTGACACAGGCGCCCCGGGCCGGCACACAGGTGTCGGTCCGCGATCCCTCCCCGCCGCTCCCGCATCAACGCCAGCCCATCGAGGGGCTCGACCGCCCTGAGCAGCACCGCGCTCCCGTCCCCCGCCGTCCGGCAGACCAGATTGGCGCACCAGTGCACGCCGTAGGACCGGTAGACGTACCAGCTCCCGGGCGGCCCGTAGAGCGCGTCGTTTTGGGCGTGCCGCCGGTGCCGGTATCCGTGGGATGCGGGATCGTCGTAACCCAGGTAGGCCTCGGTCTCGACGATCCGACCGAGGGTGCGCCCTCCGGCCGCCGAGACGATGACCAGGCCGATGAGGTCGCGGGCTACCGCGTCGGCCGGACGCTCGAAAAACCGAACGGGCAGCGTCGCTGCCCGTGGCGGCCTCCTCACTCCGGCTTCTTCTTGGCCCGCGGTCGCGGCCGTCGCTTGGGCGGCGCGGCCGCCGGCGTCTCGGGCGGCTCGCCACCCTCCGTCGCAACCGCTACCGGTCCCGAGGCGCGCTTCCCGCGACCGCGTCCTCGGCCGCGCGCCGGCTTTGCCCCGTCCTCGGCGGCCTCGACAGCGACCGGCTCGGGTGCCGGGCTCTCGGGGACGACTCCGATGAGCGGAACCTGCGCGGCCCGGACGCCGCCGCGCGAGCCGCGCCGGAATCGGATGCCCGGGCGCTGACCGTTTCCGCCGCCGGAGGCACCGGCCTCCACTGCCGCGTCCGCGGGCGCCTCCGGAGCGGCCGCGTCCGTCACTACCACGAGCGCGGCGGGCGCCGGCGAGCCGCCCGACGTATCGAGGCGGTGCGGCGCCACTTCGTACTCGTCGTCGCCGATCTTGCGGACATCCGCCACCTCCGCATCGTTCGCCTGCCGGAGCAGCCGCACGAAGCGCCCGGATTCGAGCAGCGGGTCTTCCCGACCGTGGAGCGCCACCATCCGGAGCCGGAGCGCATCGTGCGCCACCGGAGGCTTCAGCTCACCCAGCGCGCGCGCGATCAGCTGGAATGCCGCGGCCAGCGTGAGCGTGCCGTCTCGGCGCACCTCGGGGCCACGCTGTTCGCGCTCCGCCGGCGGCCGCGATGCCTCGCCGCCCGCGCGTTCCCCCTCTCGACCCCGACCGCGACCGCGGCCTCGGCCACGTCCGCGGCCCCGGCGCTCTCCCTCCGGCGCCGGCCGCGCGGTCTCGCGCGGCGGCTCGGCCGGTGTCGGGCCCGCACCGGTAGGAGCGACCTCGTACTGCCCGTTCTCCATCTTGCTGACGTGGACCACACCGCGCTGGCCGGCTTCGATGATGAACTTGCTGAACCGGCTGAAGCCGGCGTTCTTCTCGTCGAAGTTGGGATCGATCTGCTGCATGACCTGCTTGAGACGGTCCGAGCGCATCACGTCGGCGTTGCGCACCATCTGGGCGACCGCTTCGCGGGCCAGCTCCCACGGATCGCGCTGCGCCGACGGCGTGTCCACTTCCTTCGTCAGACCGGCCAGGTCGCTATAGGAGTAGTACTCGTCGCAATTCTGGATCAGCAGATCGCTCGCGGACTCGCGGATGCCCACGCCGATCAGATACTTCCCGTACTCTTTCAGCTTGATCACCATGGTCGAGAAGTCGCTGTCGCCCGACATGATGATGAACGTGCCGATTTCCGGACGGATGAACACCAGCTCGACCGCGTCGATCGCGAGCCGGATGTCGGTCGCGTTCTTCTTGCTGGTGCCGAACGCCGGCGCGAAGATGAGGTCGATCGAGGACTCGGAGAGCGGAACGATGTACTGCGGATAGCGGCGCCAGTCGGCGTAGGCACGCTGGACCGCCACCTTGCCCTTGATGATGTCGCTGTTGAGGAGAGTGCGCAGCTCTTTGGTGAGGTCTGAGCGGATGCCGAGGGTGACGTTGTCGAAGTCGATCAGCAACGCCGCGTTCGGAGCATGCACCGCCGGACTCGGCAGATGGCGGTTGGGACGGTTCATCGGTTGGGTCACGTAGGGCTCGGTTCCAGGCCCGCAACTCCCGTGCGCTCCTGCCGCTTCACCTTGCCGAACCCAGTCAGCGGGAACGCGTCGAAGGGGCGCACGAGGTCGGGGACCTTGTGGTCAGCCAGCTGTTCGCGACAGGGCTCCTCGAGCTCGTCGCCGGTCACGATCGCACCCGCCACGGGTACCACGCCGGCCCAGTCCAGCTCCCCGGCCGTATCGCCGGGAATGCCGACCGCGCAGGCGTCGTCGACGCCGGGGTGAGTAGCCCCCAAAGGTAAGCGGTGAACAGTCAACAGTGAACCAGGGGCTCCCCCCGACTGAGGGCCCCCTGTTCACCGTTCACTGTTCACCGTTTACCCGCCCACCCTACCCGATCATCCCCTCGCCCGCGAGCGGCAGCTCGAGCACGAAGAAGAACCTGGTCCCCGCCTCCGGGGAGGTCTCCACCTGGAGGGTGGAGCCCATCGCCTCCACCAGCTTCCGGCAGATGGACAGACCCAATCCGGAGCCCGAGAACGCGTACTCACCCGGCTTCTGACGCCGCCGGAACGGCTCGAACAGGGTCGCCATCGATTGCGGCGGGATGCCGCGCCCCGTGTCGCGCACGGCAAACTCGACCTGGTTGGCGGCCACCTGTCGGGCGGCCACCTCGACGAACCCCTCCGCGGTGAACTTGAGCGCGTTCGTCGTGAGGTTGAGCAGCACCCGGCTCAGCGCCACCGGATAGCCCACCCGAAAGTCGGATTCGGGCTGCGACAGCCGCACCGAGAGCGACTTCTCTTCCGCGATCGGCAGCACGATGTCGCGCACCGACTCCAGAATGTCGGTGATCGAGAACGGGATCGGGTCGAGATCGACCAGCCGGTCGCCGCCACGGGCCAGCTCGATCACGTCGCTGGCCACCGAGCTGAGCCCGAACGCCGCGCTGTAGATGAGGCCCAGCTGCCGCTCCTGGACCGGATTCACCGGCCCGCTCCGGGCCCGCTGCAGCGTTTCGGCGAGGAAGAGGATCGAGGTGAGCGGCGACCGCAGGTCATGCGCGACCTCAACCACCAGCTCCAGGCCATCGGGGCCGGACAGGCGATCCGTGAAGCGCTGCGACCAGTCGACCTCGAGCCGCTGGGTGACGCGCTCGACCGCGCCGAGTAGGCGAAGCGCCTGGCCGGCATCCGGCTGCGGGGTCAGCGACTGGAGCCGCTCCAGCAAGGCCACGCGAACCAGCGCCACGAGGCGCCGAGCCAGCGCGCTCCGCGGCACGAGCGCCATGTCCGGTTCCTGCCCGATCGCGGCCTCGCGGACCGCGGTGCAAATGTTGGCGATGTTCCCGGCGACTTCCTCGGCGGAGGCGGCGTGCTCGACGACGCTTTGCCAGCGCGACTCCACCGCGAGCACGCTGTCCCGCAGCGCCTCCCACACGGGAGGCGCGAGTCCCCCGCCCGAGGGGCCCTCGGGGTCCCACACCCGCGGCGGCGACGGATACGTCGGTCCCGACGTCCGCCGACGCTCCCCGCTCGCGGAGTGGGGGGCGGTGGTCTCCGATTTCACTCC
>DATBQV010000276.1:0-5177 GCA_036560625.1 Gemmatimonadales bacterium | reverse complement strand
CGGGTTGAGTGCCCCCTCGGCGAATCGCTCCGGGCGGAGCCGGCTCACGTCCAGGGTGGACGCGCGGCCATCGCAGACGATCTCACTCACGAGCTGGCCCAGCGCCGGCGCGTGCATGACCCCGTGCCCCGACGATCCGTTGATGAGGAAGAGATTGGGAACGCCGGGCGTGGCGCCGAGAATGGCGTGTTTGTCCGGCGAGATCTCGTAGAGGCCACCCCAGCAGGCAGCGCGGTCGACGGGCACGGACCGCAGGGCCGGCACACGCGCGTGCGCCTTCGCGACGACGGCATCGACCCAGCCAGGCTCGACGGAGTCGTCGAACGGACGGCCCGACGCACCGGGCGTGGGCCAGAGGAGCAGCACGCGCCCATCGCGCACGCGGAGGTGGAAGCCGTCGCCCACGAAGATGGTCATGGGCATGGTCGGCGGCAGGAGGTCGGTGCGGACCGTCGACGCCACTTGGCGGCGGAGGGGCGTCACCGGCAGATCGAAGCCAATCCCGCGCATGGGCTCCGCTGCCCAGGCGCCGAGCGCGTTGACCGCGGAGCCGCAGGGAACGTTCCCGGCGGCTGTTCGCACCGCAATCACGCGGTCGCCCGCTCCGAGCTCGAGCCCGCGTACGTCGACCCCCCAGCGCACCCGCGCCCCCAGGCGCTCGGCTGCCGCCAGGTAGCCCGCGAGCAGATCGAGCGGGCGGATGAATCCGTCGGTGGGGCACCACGCGCCACCGAGGATTCCGTCCAGCAAGACCGCAGGATTGAGCCGGCGCACGTCTTCCGGTGTCACCGCCACCGCTTCGGTGAGGCCCGCCGAGCGCTGCACCCGTCGCGCATCCGCGAGAGCGTCCAGCTCACCGGCGGTTCCCGCGAGCCAGAGATAGCCGTCCGGCGCGTAGCCGGGGTCGACGCCGGTCTCGTCCTTGAACGTGCCGAGCTTGGCGCGGGAGAGCAGGGACAGCCGGACGCTGATCTCGGTGGCATACTGCGCGCGGAACCCGCCGGTGGCGCGGGCGGTGCTCCCGGCTCCCGCTGCGCCGCCGCGGTCGAGCAGCACGATTCCGCGTACTCCGCGGCGCGCGAGGTGGTAGGCCGCGCTCGCGCCCATGATGCCGGCGCCGAGGATGACGACCTCCGGCGCGCTCACTTGGTGTAGACGTGCTCCGGGTGCCTGAAGCTCTTGAACTCGAGCGCGTTCCCGCTCAAGTCGCGCAGGAACATCGTCATCTGCTCGCCCGGCTGGCCGGGGTAGCGCACCCGCGGCTCGAGGATGAACGGGATCTTCGCCTGGCGGATGCGCTCGGCCACCTGCTGGAACCGGTCCCATTCGAGCAGCGCGCCGAAGTGGGGCATGGGGACATGGGCGCCGTCCACCACACCGGCGTCCGTGGTCGGCGTGACGGGGCCGGTGATGTGGGCGGAGATCTGGCTGCCGAAGAAATCGAAATCCACCCAGGTCTCGGTGCTCCGGCCCTCGGTGCAGCCTAGAACGTCGCCATAGAAGCGGCGGGTCGAGGCGAGGTCCTTCACGAAGAAGGCAAAATGGAAGGGAGGCATGGGCAGTAGGATGGGCCCGAGCGTGCCAACTCGCAACCGCGCGCGGCATTGCCCTCGCCGCCAATCCCTGCAACATCAGAGGGGCTGACCTGCGTCTTCCCTGCCGCTCCCGAATTGAGGGCGGCGGTCGGCGCTGAGCAGCGCCGCGGCGCTGACTGAGCCGGCCAGCGCGAGCAGTGCCGCGATCCACAAGACCCGACGGTAACCGCTCACGAACGCCTCCTCGATCGCCCGGCGGCCGAGCCGGTCGGCGGTCTGGGCGGCGCCGAGCTGTGTCCGTTGCGCCGTGACCTCCGTCCGCACGGCGGCGGGTACCGCGAGCGCGGTCAGCCGCTGGTCGAGCTCGCGACTGAACGTCCCATTCATCACCAGGCCCAGGACCGCGATCGCCAGGAGTCCCGCCACCCGCGAGACGGCGTTGTTGACGCCCGACGCCGCACCCGCGTGCTCCGGGGCGACCGAGCCCATCACCGTGGTCGTGAGCGGCGCCACGCTGATGGCCATCCCCAGCCCGAGAAACAGCACCCCCGGAAAGACCGTGCTCCAGTAGGAGCCACCGACTCCGGGCCGCGCCAGCAGGACGAAGCCGGCGCCGGCGACGAGCGGGCCTACCACAAGCGGGCCCCGGGGCCCGTAACGCTCGATGAGCCCGCCCGACCACCGCGACAGGAGAAACATCAGAAGAATGAGCGGCAACATCGCGGCGCCCGCGGCGGTGGCGGAGTAGCCCTGAACCTGGATCAGATTGAGCGGGAAGTAGAACATCACGCCCCCGAACCCGGCATACAGGAAGAACGTGAGCAGGTTGGCGCCCGTGTAGGCCCGGGAGCGGAATAGCGCCAACGCCAACATCGGCTCGGGCGTATGGGCCTCGACGAAGAGCAACGCCACGAGAACCCCGAACCCGAGCACGCCCACGACCGGCACCCCCTCCAACAGCCCATAAACCAGGCCGCCCAGGCCCAGCGTCGTGAGCAGCGCACCGGGCCAATCGAGTCGCCGGGGCGCCGCGGACCGAGTCCCCGCGGCGACGCCGCGGAGGGTGACCCACACGACGGCCACCGCGATCGGCACGTTGATGAAGAAGACCCAGCGCCACGACGCGTGCTGGACGAGCCAGCCCCCGAGCACAGGACCTGCGGCGGTGGTGATGGACGTGAACGCGGACCAGGTGCCGATCGCCCGGCCAAGCTGAGCCTGCGGAAACGACACGCTGATCAGCGCGAGACTGCTGGGCACGAGCAGTGCCCCACCGATCCCTTGCAGGCCGCGCGCCAGCACGAGCTGGCCGACGCTCGGCGAGAGTCCGCACCACGCCGACGCGACGGAGAAGAGCACGACCCCGCTCAGAAAGATCCGCCGGTGGCCATACAGATCGCCGAGCGAGCCGCCGGTGAGCAGCAGGGCAGAGAGGAAGAGGGCATAGCACTCGACGACCCACTGCACCTCGGTGATCGTCGCGCGCAACGAGGCCTGAAGCGCGGGGAGCGCCACATTGGCCGCGGTGCCGTCGATGAACGCCATGCTCGAGCCGAGGATGGTCGCGGTGAGCACCCAGGCGGCCCGGCCGGCGCATGGCCGGTCCGGCATGGCAGCTCGGATGGCAGCCTCGTCGCAGGGGAAGCGGATCGCGTTCGTCACGCGGCCGCCTCAGGGCTGGTGGGTGCGGAGGTTGGCCAGCGCGAAGGCGAACTGGTCCGCGTACTCGGCGATATCCCGGTCCGTCGAGCGGTACTGGTGACTTCCGGTGGTCTCGACCCGGATCAGCACCGGCCGCTCGCAGCTCTGCGCGGCCTGGAGCGCGGCCGTGAACTTGAACGAATGACCCGGCTGCACCCGGTCATCAAAGTCGGACGTCGTCACCAGCGTCGCGGGGTAGCACGTGCCCGGCCGCACGTTGTGCAGCGGTGAATACGCCAGGAGATAGGGAGCCGCGGTCGAATCGTCGGACGAGCCGTACTCCTCCGCCCATGACTGGCCGCCGGTGAACTTCTGGTAGCGGAGCATGTCCAGCACGCCCGCGCCGGGCAGGGCGACGCTGAACAGGCCAGGGCGTTGCGTCAACAGCGCGCCGACCAGCAGTCCGCCGTTGGAGTCCCCCTGGAGCGCGAGGGTGCCCGGCGTCGCGTACCCCTCGCTGATCAGGAACTCGGCGGCAGCCGCAAAGTCGTCGAACACGTTCTGCTTTTTCTCCCGCATGCCCGCCTGGTGCCACGCCTCTCCGTATTCCGCGCCACCCCGCAGGTTCGGCACGGCGTACACGCCGCCCAGCTCGAGCCACGCCGCCACCGCCGGGGAATAGTACGGCGTGAGGCTGATGTCGAATCCGCCGTAGCCGTAGAGAATGGTCGGGTGACTGCCATCCCGGACCAGCTCTTTCCGCGCCATGATGAAGATCGGGACCTGCGTGCCGTCCTTCGACCGGTAGAAGGTGGCGCGCGTCTCGTAGGGTGAGGCGTCGAACGGAGCGGGGGCCGCCTCGAACTGCTGGAGCGTGCGGCTGGCAAGGTCGAACCGGTAGACACCCGTGGGGCGGAGATAAGAGCTGAACGCACAAAAGAAATCGCTGCCGTCCTGGCGTCCTGAGAGACGTTCGGCCGTGCCGACATCCGGGAGGCTGACCTCGCCGCGCGGCGCGCCCGAAATGTCGAACAGCCGCAGCCGGGTCTGGACGTCCCGCAGGTAGGCGACGATGAGCCAACTGCCGACCAGCAAGCTCTCGGTCATCGCGTCCGGCCCCTCGGGGACGACGGTCCGCCAATGGGTCCGGGCGGTATCGCCGACCGTGACCGCGACGATGCGACCACGCCCCGCCTCCCAGGTGGTCCGGAGGTAGAGCGTGTCACCGACGACGCCCACCGGGAGGTAGATCGCATCTTCCGCGGTGGTCACGGGAATCGGGCGGGCGCCGAGGTTGGGCCGCTTCGGATTTCCGAGGGCGGCGATCCAGAGGCGATTGTTGGTCGTGCCGCTCTGCGAAGCGATGAAGAGCCAGTGGCCGTCGTCCGAGACCCCGGCCTGCGCCGATGCGGTCGAGTCGTCCGGCCGCTCGAAGATCAGTCGCTCGGCACCGCCCACCCGGTGATACCACACCTGGTGGTAGACGTTCGCGTCGCTCAGGTTGGCCGCCGCGACGGAGCCGCGGTAGCGGGAATAGAAAAAGCCCTTGCTGTCACGGGTCCACGAGACGTTGCTGAACTTGGTCCGGGGGACGACCTCCGGGAGATCGCGGCCGGTCCTAAGGTCGCGCAGATGAATGTCCTCGAGATCGGAGCCGCCCAGCGCCGCGGCGTAGGCGAGCAGGCGCCGGTCGGGCGAGACCGACCACTGCCCCAGGGCGACGGAGGCGTCGGTGGAGAGGGCATTGGGATCGAGCACGGTCACGCGCCGGGCGCCGGGGCGATCGATGCGATAGAGCACCGATTGGCGTTCGAGCCCTGCGTTGGCGCGGAACCAGAGCTTGCCCGCCTGGCGAACGGGTACGCCGACGCGGGGATAGTTCCAGAGGGTGGTGAGCAGCGCGGTGATAGAGTCGTGCGGGGCCAGAGCGGCGAGATACCGCTCGGTGAGGACGTTCTCCGCACTCACCCAGGCCTTCGTGGCGGGCGCATCGAGCGTCTC
>DATBQV010000275.1:0-8327 GCA_036560625.1 Gemmatimonadales bacterium | reverse complement strand
ATGAACTGGGTGAGGGCGTTGGTGCCCCCGAACGGGCTGGTGTTGCTCGCGATTCCGAATGAGGTCACCCCCGGAACTGCCACGTTACTCACGTACGGGAGTGGCGTCGCCTCGCGAAGCGAGCAGGCCGTGCTGGCGCCGCCACCGAGCCGGTGGGGGGGATTGGTCGAGTTGATGTCGAAGGGCGGGGGACAACCGGGCTTGTTGAGCAGCGGCTCGAAGAACGGGGCCTTGGCCTGGGTTGCAAACACGACGGCGTACGACTGGAGCTGTGTGCTATCGTTGATGCCGCCGGACTGGAATCCGGAGGTAATGCTGTTGCCCATCGAGACGTAGCGCTGGAGCAGCCCGCTGTTGTTCGACAGGTCCGGCGCGTTCAGGGTCTCGTCGGAACGGCAGCCCGTCAGGAGCGGGAGCGCGAGGCCGAGGAACCCCGCGAGATGGCGAAGCTTCATACGGTCGGGTCTCCCGTCAGAACGCGTACGAGAAGGTGGCACCGACGAGGTGCGCATGGAACGAATAGAGACCGTTGTTCTGGTCGCTGAGCGCCGTACACGCGGTCCCGCTCGCGATGTTGCATCCGGCCGGATAGCCGACGAGCGGCACCGAGCGGCCGCGCCGGTCACCCTGGTTGATGTACTGGTACGCAGCGTCGAGCCGGAAGCCTCGGGCCAGCCGGGTTCCGATGCCCACCGAGAACGAGCTGCGATCACCCTCGGGAAGGTTCGGCGTCACCGCGTAATCCGGCGATGCGCCGTTGTGGATGTACCAGCCGCCCCGGAGCGTGAGGCTCGGGCTCGCCTCGAATTCGCCGCCGAGACGGAAATCCCAGACGTCGTGATTGTCCTGATGCAGCACCTCGGACGGCAGCTTCTCGAAGGAGATCGCTACCGAGTCGAAGTACTGCCAGTGGGTGTACTGGACGTCGCCCAGCACGGTGAGCCGGGGGACGGGCCGCACCGCCACGCCGAACACCGCCTGGTCGGGCAGGTGGATGACCGTCGAGGCCGTCTGGTTGGTGAGCGGGCCGGCACCGGTGAACTGGGAGGCGACGAGGGCGTCCACCGGCGTGCCGGCCGGAACCCCGGGCAGGTCGGCGGGGACGACGAGGTTGGTCGGGATCTGAGTGATCGTGACTGAGGCGTTGTTGAAGCTTACGGATTGCCGGGACATATAGCGCGCGCCGATGTCGAGCCAGTCCGTCACCTTGGCCGAGAGCCCGACGTGAAAGCCCAACTTGGTGGCGTTTCCGTCGAGGTTGGCATCGGCGAAGTCCGTGCCGGTGGCAATGCCGAGTGCCCCGAACGTCACCCCGGGCGCCGCGAGCTGGCTGGAGAGATCCACCCGCTGCCTCAACTGAACGTGCGCAAGGTCGACGTCGAGGCCGGCGCCAACCGAGAACCGGTGGCTGATCTGGATAGCGACGGTCGGCTGGAGATAGATCGCACGGATGTCACTTCGGTAGCCGAGGAACCGCGCCTCGGAGGTGTCCGGCCACTCGGTGGTGAGGCCGTAGGGGACGAAGAGGCCGAGCCCGAGCGCAACCCGGTTCACGCTGCCGGCGAGGTTGATCCCCTTCACCAGGTAGAAGTTGGGCACGGGACGATACTTGTCGTCCAGCTTGCTCTGAAGCCCGGTGAGGTCGTTCGTGAACGTGCCCCGCGGCGCGATGAGCGTTCCGCCCAGGCTCAGCACGTCGGGCGTATTCGCGATGTTGGCCGGGTTGAAGTAGATGCTCGATCCATCGGCACAGGGTTTGGCCGCTCCCGTGCCCGCCCGCCCCATCACGCAGGCGCCTTGCTCGTAGACCCCGAAGCCTTGCGCGGCGGCCGCGTGGAAAAAAAGAAGTGCCGCGGCGGTGAGGCCGACGGCAGAACGGAGGAGGAAACCTCGCATGAATCGCCTCCAGGAAAGGGGCGGGGGGATCAGTTGGGCGTGCCGAACGCCTCTGCGTACGCCGCGGTGAGCGGCACACGCGTCATGGGCTCGCCGTCCAGGGCAATCTCGAAGGCAAAGTGGCCGGGGCGCGGCAGCGGTACGTCAAAGACGAGGACGGCGCCGGCCTCCACGTCGACGATGCCGGCCGGCGGCTCGCCGAAGTGGACCGTGCCTTCGCCGCCGAGCAGCTCGGCGCCCGTATCGTCGACGAATCGGATGCGGATAGTGTGCACGCCGATCTCGGTTCGGCGACCCCGCACCCGCAAGACCAGATGCGTCCGCGGATGCACGGCCGGAAATCCGGCGACCCACACGTGCTGGAAGATGCCCAGGACCGAGAGCTTGCCCTGCTGGTCGATGAGCGCGTAGTCGGCGACGACCGCGAAATCGACCTGCAGCTCAGGCGACCCGGATCGAGTTGATCACGTCGCTGGGCTCGATCCGGAGCACGACCTCCATGCCCCGGGTCACCTGCCCGAATACCGTGTGGACACCGTCCAGGTGCCGCTGCGGCGCGTGGCAGATAAAAAACTGGCTCCCGCCGGTGTCCTTCCCCGCGTGAGCCATGGATAGCGTGCCGGCGACGTGCTTATGGGTGTTGCGGTCGGTTTCGCACTTGATCTTGTAGCCCGGTCCTCCACTGCCGGCCCGGGGATTGTTCGGGTCGCGGGACAGCGGATCGCCCCCCTGCGCCATGAAGTCCCGGATGACCCGGTGGAACCGCGTGCCATCGTAGAACTCGCTGTTGGCCAGCTTCTCGAAGTTGGCCACCGTGCCAGGCACTTCGGCGTCGTACAGCTCGGCGACGATGGTGCCCTTGCCAGTCTCGATTGTAGCCGTTTTGGACACAATGCGCTCGGGTGGGGAGGGATTACCGGGCGGGTAATCTAACGCCCGCGCCCAGAGAGAGAAGCGTCTGCCGCCACACCGTCGGGTCTGGCGCCGGCGGACTACAGGACTCGCCCTGGCAGGCGTAGCCCGACGGCGCCGTGCCCCGCCCGAGCATGCCCAGGACGGCTGGAGGAAGGGCGCGCCCGGCCGGCCCGGCGATGCGCTGGACCGCCCGGCGCGGGACGTACGCGCAGAGTGCCTCCCGATGCATCTCGGCCGCTGTGGCGTCCCCGCTCGGGCCGACCACCACCAAGTGGATGCCGTGCTGGAGCACCCAGTCCACGGCCAGGAGATAGGTGGCGCCGTGCAATCCGAGCTCCGCCGCCCTTCCGGCGAAAGCCCGGAGCGTTTCGACGGCGCGGTCATGCCAGACCGACGCCCCCGTCAGGGCGGCCAACCGGGCGAGCACCAAGCCGGCAACACCGTTGGCCGAAGGCGTTGGGGCATCCTCGATGGGCTTCACCCGCGAGGGGAGGAGCCCGTCTCCGGGAGGGCCGGCCCGGTCGAGGAAGCCTCCGTCGGCGTCCCGATAGTCCCGCCAGACCCGGCTTGCGATCGCTTCCGCCCATGAGAGCCAGGTGTCGTCGCCGGTCGTTTCGTAGGCGTCGAGCGCGGCGGCGGCGACCTGCACCTGATCGTCCAGCAGCCCGGTCACGCCACCCGGAGTGTGCGGCACCGCCTCCGGCTCCGGGCTCCCGGCGCGGAGCCGCCCGAGCGTCCTGAGGGCGTGCTCGACCGCCCACTGGTCAGCGAGGACCGAGCCGGCCCTGAGCATGGCGGACACCAACATCGCGTTCCAGCCGGCGTAGGGAGTGCGGTCTACGAAGGGCGCTTGCCGGAGCGCCCTGGCGTGGCGGAGCTTCACCTCCGCCGCTCGCAGAGACCCTGCGGTCTCGCTCTCGCTCCGCCCCAGCGACGCAGCGACACGCGAGAGCGGCGCCGCCGCGTAGAGGATGTTCTTGGCGGGGTTGTGGTGCATCTCGCCCGCGGTACCGATGTCGTAGTACGCGGCGGCGACCGCCAGCTCGTCGGGAGCGAGCACGGCGGCCGCCTCCTCGAGCGTCCAGGTGAAGTAGTCGCCGTCATCGTCCAGTCCCACGTCGGCGTCCTGGCTCGCGGCGTACCCGCCCTCGGGATCGGCCATCACGTCGCGGATCCAGCGCACGATGCCTCGCGCCACGTCCGCATACAGCTCGGTGCCGAAGGCGGCGTACGCATCGCAGTAGGCCCGCAACAGCTCGGAGTTGTCGTACGCCATCTTCTCGAAGTGCGGCACGATCCACTCGGCGTCCACGCTGTAGCGGTGGAATCCCCCGCCCAGGTGATCGTGGATGCCGCCGTGCGCCATGTGCTCGAGCGTCCGGTCGATCACGTTCCGCAGCTCGGGCCGGCGATCGCTCCACCATCGAGAGAGCAGCAGCTGGATCGCCGCGGGATGGGGGAACTTCGGCTGGCTGCCGAATCCGCCGTTCACCGGGTCAAACACGCGCTGCATCATCGCGACACCGGTCTCCAGCATTTCGGGCGAGAGGTCTCCGGCGGAGGTGTCGCCGCCGTCCTGCTCGACGACCCGACGGATCGCGAGCGCCTGATCTTCGAGCTGGTCGCGGCGGGCGCGCCAGGCGTCGAGCACCGCGGCGAGCACGGACTGGAAGCCGGGCCGGCCGTACTTGCCGTCGGGCGGGAAGTATGTCCCGCCGTAGAAGACCTGGCCCTCGGGGGTGAGAAAGGCCGTGAGCGGCCAGCCTCCCTGCCGAGTAAGCGCCTGGATGGCGCGTTGATAGCGCGCGTCCACGTCCGGCCGTTCGTCGCGATCGACCTTGATGCAGACATAGTGCGCATTCAGGAACTCGGCGATGACCGGATGCTCGTAGGACTCGCCGTCCATCACGTGGCACCAGTGGCACCAGACCGCGCCGATGTCGAGGAGGATGGGCTTGTTCGCTGCCCGCGCGGCGGCGAAGGCGTCATCGCCCCAGGGATACCAGTGAATCGGCTGATGGGAGGCGGATCGGAGGTAGGCGGATGACGCGTCCTGGAGCCGGTTCATCGGCGGATCGCCCGGAGGATGAATGCCTGGCGCGGCCAGTGCACTCGTCCCTCCTCGACGCGGAACGCCTCGAAGAATCGCTCCATTTCCGCGTCGAGGCGGGCACGACCGGGCTGATCGAGCTCGGCGTACGCGGCGGCCACGCGCCCCGTCGCCGTGCGAAGCAACGACCAGGCGGCCGCAGGAGACGCGGCGTCGAACGGCACGTCGATCGGCCGGAGCTCCACGCGCTCAAACGCTGCGCCGAGCCAGCCGCGAGCGCGCTCCGGTAGGCCCCACTGAAAGGGATCGTGGGCGCTCGGTGGCATGGCGAGATGGCGAAAGGCTGCGTCCTGGTATGCCCCGACCGATCCGCCTGGTGGCCACGCCAAGAGCGCCAGCCGACCACCCCGGCGGAGCACGCGGGCGGCCTCCCCGGCGGCACGCACGGGGTCGGGGGCGAAGACGAGACCGAAGCTGGAGATCACGACGTCGAAGTATCCGGTTTGAAAGGGGAGCGCGAGAGCGTCAGCGACTGCGAAGTGTGCCGGCGCTCCCGAGGCAGCCTCGTCGCGGGCGGTGGTAATCATGCCCCGCGCGAAATCCACGCCGACCACGACCCCGGCCCCGAGCTCTCGCGCCGCGAGGGCTGCGGTCCCCGGTCCGCAGGCTACGTCGAGGACCGAATCGGCCGCACCGACTCGCACCGCGCGGCACATGGCTCTCGCGGCAGGCAGGAGGCCGGGCGCGATGTAGCGCTGGTAGTCGTGGGCGACCCGGCTCCACGATTGCGGCAACCCGGGCGGCGGGACGTTCATTCTCGAAGGTAACGAAAAAGGGGGCGACTCGCGTCGCCCCCCTGTCCGCGGCGTGATGCCGCCTTGCTACTTCTTGCCGCGACTGATCGACCAGACGTAGGACGCCACCTGGTTCACCTGGTCGTCGGTGATATTCGAACCGCCGCGGGCCGGCATCGGAATGCCGCTCTTCGACTCCTCTTTGGTCACACCCTTCTTGATGTACCCGACGATTCCCTGATAGGACCCGTCGCTATGCAGCCAGGTGTGATCGATGAGATTCGTGGTCGGCCCGAGCATGCCCTGTGCGTTCTGACCGTGGCACGCGTAGCAGTTACCGGCACCCGTGAAGATGGCCTTTCCCTTGTCCACCATATCCTGGGTGACACCGGCCGGCAGTCCTTGCGCCCGCGCGGGCACTGCCGTGGCGGCAAGTCCGAGGACAACCAGCAGGCCGAGACGAGTGCGCATGTCCATCGTGCGAGCTCCGAATCGAGTTGAGATGATGACTACGCTCCGCCGGGCGCGGACGCGATCCGTAAGTATACGGATCGACGCATAGAGAACAAGCGAGCGTCCGGTGTGGGTGAGCGCTTCTTCGGGGGGAGCAACTTGCGGACCTGCTGTTGACGACACTCTAATAAGCTGTCGCTGAATGACTTACGCTTTGTGGTCCAAGCGAGGATCAACGGCCTGGCGTCATCGTCCGAGGCCAGTCCAGGTGGGCGCGATCAATTGGTGGCGACGGGATTTCCCTGCGTCGTGGTGCTGAGCGCGGTGGCCTTGCTGCGGAATATCCCGGGATCGTAGGCGCTCCGCGGATTCCAGAGGACCCAGGATTCGATGCCCAGGTCCTGCGCCGCCCGCATCTGCGCGCGCACCTCAGTCGGCGAATATCGCGGCGGCCCCAGGGTGAACGCCTGCAGGTAGGGACGGATCTCCGCCGTCTTCCCCAGGGGCCCGGACCGCTTGAGTCCGTCTTCCAGCGCGCGCCGGACCATCAGATACGGCTCGGTGTTCGGGCGGCTCACGTTGTAGACGCCACGGTAGTAGTGGCTCGGGTAGACCATCGGCAGTACGACGTCGGCCGTGGTGACCAGGTCCTCCCAGTACTGCCCGATCCCCATGTCACCCGTGGCACTGGTGGTCAGGCCGAACACGTCGATCGTGAACGGCACGCCGAGCCGCTTGGTCCGGTCGCGGAGGATGCGAAGGCCGTGGGCAACGCCCTGCCGCTTCGTCATGCCGGAGTCCCGCGCCATGAAGCGCGCGGTGGCCATGCGTTCGGCCGGCTCATCGGGGAAGCGTACGTAGTCGTACTGGATCTCCGCGAAGCCCATTCGCACGGCCTCTTCGGCCAGCTGTGAGGCGTAGATCCAGACCGAGTCGTTGAACGCGTCCACCCAGGCGAAGCCCAGCCGGTCGCGCCAGAGCCCGCCGCTCGTATGCTGGACGGACCAGGCCGGTTTACGTGCCGCGAGCAGCGGGTCCTTGGCCACCACGATCCGCGCGATCGGGTGAATGCCGTGCGCGATGAGCGTGCGCAGCCGGCGCTCAGTGTCGTGCGTGCGGTGCTGGTTGTTCGCGCCGATCTCGATCGCCGTGGGCACCGCGGACCGGTAGGTCAGATAGCCAGTGTCATCCTTTACATCGATGACGAACGCATTGATTTCGGTCGTATCGGCGAGCTTCAGCAGCTCGTCGAAGCGCCGGCCGCCGAAGGCCCAGGCGTTGACGTAGATGGCGCGCAACGGCTTCGGCGGGTCGAGTAGCGGCGGGGCGGGCCAGGTGGGCGACTGCGCCGCCGCACCAGGCAGCGAATTTATCGGGGCGAGCGGCGAGCCGAGCTCATCGCCCCAGCGGGCCTGTTGCTGAGCGGTGAGTGCAGACGTTTGCAGAGCGAGAGCGAAAGCCCCCGTGCAGAAAGCCCAACGAAGCATGCCTGGTCCCGAATCCGGCGAGAGTGGTGGTCCGCGCCAACGCGTGTCCGTACAGCGAGTTGGCGCGCACTACGTGCCCGCAACAAACCGGGCCTGCTTCGGAGCAACGCAAATCAGGGGCCTACGGGAGAGGAACGATCTCGATGCGGCGGTTGATGGATCGACCGGTGGCGCTGGTGTCGGCGGTGAGGAGTTGGGTTGCGCCGTAGACCTTGGGCGAGAGTCGCTGAGGGCTCACACCCTTGGCAAGGAGGTATGAACGGACAGCTTCGACCCGCAATGAGGCGAAGCCGCGGCTGTCCACCTCGGAGCGAGACGGGGCCGTGTGCGCACCGATCTCGAGCCGGAGCGTCGGATCGACCCTAAGCGCGGCAACGACGGAGTCGAGCGTCGCGTTGGCATTGGGCCGCAGGCGTGCGCTACCCGCGGCGAACGCGTTGTCCCGCAGGACAAATCTCGAAACGGGCGCGCCCGCCGGCTTGGGCGCCTCCTTGGGGGGCTCAGCCCTCCGGGCCTCGACCCGCGGCGGCGGCTGGGGCGGCGCCGCCTGGCTAGGCGTGGGCGGGGCGGCGGGCGGCGGTTTCGGTGCCGGAGCTCCCGGCCTAATAGGACAGCCGGTCGCGTCCACCGGGGTGCCGGGAGGCGTGTTGGGGCACTGGTCAATGCCGTCGAGCACGCCGTCGCCATCGCTGTCGCTCGGACACCCGAGCGCGTCGACGGTGGCGCCGCGGG
>DATBQV010000274.1:0-13378 GCA_036560625.1 Gemmatimonadales bacterium | reverse complement strand
CGCCGTGGTGGTACTCGAGCTGAAACGGCAGGTGGGTCAGCGAGTTGTTCGCGGTGGCCGACGAGCTGAACCGATACCCGCTGGCCTCCAGTGCTTCCGGGAGTGCCTCGGGATTGCGGAGATGGCCCGGCCGGAATGCATCGATTGGGAGCCCGGTGAAATGCTCCAGCAGGAACTTGCTCACGCGAAGCTCACCCAGGATCGAGGCGCCGGTCACCGTCGTCTCCGCGGTCACTCTCGGCTGATACGTGGGATAGACCTCGTCGCCGGATCCAAGCGGCATGTGGTTGAATTCGCGCGAGTGCGAGACGGTATGGCTGGCGATCTGCATCCCGAGCGAGTCCAGGCTCTTGAGGTTCCCTATGGCGGCCCGGTCAAAGAATGCGTTGTCGTTCCAGTCCCGCAGGTACTTCGTCTGGATGAAATACGTCGCTGGGATGCCCATGGACCGCTCGGCCCGCGCGTACTTGATGGCGCGCTCGAGGGAGTACCGGTAGTCGACGTCATGGGTCACGAGCACGCTGAGGTCGCGTCCCTGCGGCACAGTGCCGAGGGTGACGGCATCGGGCTCGCCCTGGACATACATCGCCGCGAGCAGCCGCAGATACACATCCAGCGTCGGCTCGTAGCCGTTCACGTAACTCCGCGCGATGAACTCGTCCCGGTTGTTCTGCCCGATGAGCAGCAGCTCGCCTACGTCGACGCCGAATGCATAGGCAGCCCCCCCGGAATCGAGCTCTCGTCGCGTGATGGCGGCTGTTCCGTCGTCGTAGGTCGCGAGCGGCGGCTCGACGGGGGTGGTGTAGCCGTAACTGCCCAATGAGCCGCGCTGCGGCCCGTTGCCAAGCGGGAGGTGGAGCTCGCGGGGGTCGTCGAACCGCGCCGTGAGCGGTAGACCAGGGTTGAGGCGTACCTCGGCGCGAGTGCGCGAGGCAACGACGTCGCCGAACCCGAACAGGTCGCTCAGGCCCCCGCCGAGCACGTTGGTGGCGATCAGCGTGCCGCCCGACCGCGCGTGCCGCCCCAGCGCCGCCAAGGCCTCGCCCGACAGCACGCTGCCGGAGATCATCGGGTAGACCAGCACCACTCGGTGTTCGAGCGCCGTGCGGAAGTCGCGCGTGATGACGAACGGAATCCCGATGGACTTGAGCCCGTGCGCGAGGCCGAGCCATGCCGAGGCCGTGTCCGTCAGGAGAACAGCAAGCCGGGTCCGCCCGCCGGCGGCGTACGCGGACCACGCCGTAGGTGCCTCCGCTGAGACGACGGTCCTGGTCGCCGGCCCGGTGACGCCCGGAAATGCAAGCCGGTCCTCCGGGCTCGAGGCGGAGCGCGCCTCCTGGCAGGCCGCGACCAGGCACGCTACGGCCAGGACCCTGACCGGCCGGAGGAGCCGCGCGCGTCCGCGGTCAGTCGGCACTGTGCAATACCGCGCGGCGCGCCATCACGCCCCAGCGTTCCTTGCTTCCCCGCGCCCGCTTCATCAAACCGCACAAGCGCCACCACGCATTCATCTGGCGGTAGCCCAGGTTCTCGACCACGGACGCGCCAAGCAGAAGGAACAGGTCTTTCCAGCTCCGGTAGACGTGGAACGCCACGTCGTCCAGCAGGACGGTGACGACCGAGAGCAGCACCCCCAGGCCGAATGCTGCGGCCAGGAGGAGCAGGGCGAAGTGGGTCGAGAACCATCCCATGACGATCGCCACGGCCGCGAACGCGTAGCCCACCACCTCGACCGCCGGGCCGATCCACTCGAAGAGCATGGTGACCGGCATGGCGATCCATCCCGGCGCCCCGCCGGAGCGGCCGGCGAAAAGCGAAGCATTCATCGTAAGACTGTCACCCAGACCGCGCTGCCACCGCACCCGTTGGCTCCGCAGCACGTCCACCGATTCGGGCACTTCCGTCCAGCAGGTCGCCTCCGGTACCTGGACGATGCGATAGCGCCGCCCTGCCTCGCGCTGCAGCCGGTGCAGCCGCACCACCAGCTCCATGTCTTCGCCGATCGTGTTGGTGCGATAGCCTCCGGCGGCGACGACGGTCTCCTTGTGAAAGACGCCGAAGGCGCCGGAGATCACGAGCATCCCGTTGATCTGCGACCACCCCAGCCGCCCGAACAGAAACGAGCGCATGTATTCCACGACCTGCAGCAGCGCCAGCGGATCCCGCGGCAGTCCGGTCTGGGTCAGGAATCCACCCTGTACCCGGCAGCCGTTGGCCGGCCGCACGGTTCCGCCGGCGGCGATGACGGTGGGATCGTCGAGGAACGGCTTGACGATGCGGTCGAGGCTGTCCCGTTGCAGGATCGAATCCGCGTCCAGGCTACAGAACAACGGATAGCGGGCCGCGTTGATGCCGGCGTTGAGGGCGTCGGCCTTGCCGCCGTTCTCCTTGTCCAGGACGCGAAGATTCGGGTGAGCCGGGGCCCGATAGACCCCCCGGATCGGCTTGATCGGGAGGCGCAGGCGATACGCCTCCGGGAACGGGACGAGCGCGAATTCGCGGATCAACGTCTCCAGCGTCGCGTCGGTCGAGCCGTCGTTGACCACGATGATCTCGTATGCCGGATACTCGAGCTGCAGCAGCGAACGCAGCGATGCCGCGATGTTGGCCATCTCGTTGTAGGCGGGCACCACGATCGTCACCGGCTGCTCGAACCCGGACCGCATCCGGGGGAACCGGTCGAGGGTCGCATCCTCCAGCTCTCGGCGGAGCTTCATCGCGGCCAGCACCAGCAGCGACAGGTAGCAGACCTGGAGCGCGAGGAAGTACGCCAGGAACACCCACCCCGAGCCGGCCACCACGTCGCGCAAGGTCATGCGATCTGCCGCTCGGCCATCACGTGGGCGATCATATCGCGGGCGAAAGGATTCGGATGCCCGGCGGCGATCCCGCGCAGCTCGCGCGCGCCGATGGCGGGCAGCGAGGCGATGGCCTGCGCCGCTCGATAGCGGACCCACCAGGCGGTATCGCCCAGCAGGGACGTGAGCACCGGGACGTCGGCCGCCGTCCCGAGGCGTCCGATGGTCCGCGCCGCCTCGCTCCGCACCGGCCAATCCGGGTGGGCGAGAAAAGGGCGCACCACGTCGGCGTCATCGGCATTCGAAAGGACGTGGAGGCACGCGCGGATGAGCCCGGCGTCGTGGGTGCCCGCGACGAGCGCTCGCACATGCGGCGCGACCAGTGCGCTCGGCGCGAGGACCATATAGCGCACCAGCTGGGCAGCCCGGTCCGGGCTTGCAGGGGCGGCCTCGGCGGCCGCGCGAGTCAGCGGCTCGACCATCGCGTCCGGACCTGCGTCCTGGAGCAATGCCGCGACCCGCGACGGCGGCCAGTCGGCGCGACTGGCGATGAGCGGCATGACCGCTGCCAGACCCTGCTCGATATCGATGTGTACCAGCGCGCGGGCCGCGGCGAGCGACTCGACCGGGTGCCGGCTATGGGCGATCAAGCGAAGCTCGTCCCACGCTGCCCGCTCGCGCAGATACCCAAGCGCGGCAATCCCCACGAGCCGCCGCCACCGGCCTCGACTGCGCGCCATGTGTCGGGCCAGGTCGTCGAAGCCGGCCCGCCGCGCCACGGCGTCCAGGCGCTCGGTGACCTCGCCCCGCAGGCATTCGCGGAGGTAGATCCAGGTGCAGAGGACGTCGGCTGCAAACCGCCGGGGCAGCGGAGGCAGGGGTTCGTCCGGCGATCCCAGGCTCCGGATCAGCATCGCTTGCCACGTGGCCGTGAGCGCGTCCCGCCGTCGCCGACGCAATTGGTGGCCCAGCCGCAGCACCAGGAGCAGCGCCGTGAACGCGGCGATGAGCGCCGCCCCGGCGAGGGCGACATCGCCTACCGTGCGGGCATAGACATTAGAGGCGCCGTCGAAGGCCGGCACGAGTTCCGATCCGGTTGTAGGCGTCGCCCTCGGAGGCCCAGGTCACGTCGGCCGTGATTGCCCAGGCCGGGTTCAGCCAGTGGCGCGCCGCCACACCCACCGAGCGCGTAGCGAGCGTGACCACCTGTGGGCCTTGCCCTTCGATCTCCCGGCCGAGCGCGAGCGACAGTCCGAGCCGGCTCTGCTGGTCGACGCCGTAGTAGCGATCGACCGCGACGCGGTTGCTCAACGCGAGCGCCTGACCGTCCAGCTTGGCGATATAGGCGGTGTAGCCGGCGCGGTAGTTGCCCCAGTAGCGCTCGACCGTCGCCGTGCCAAGGGTCGTCCCGACCGTCGTATAGTCGGTCCGCGTCAGACCGCCGTGCAGCACCCATCCCCCGCTCAATACTCGGGCAGCATCCATCCCGACGCTCCACGTCGGCAACACCTCGTGGGTGGGACTGGCGGACGCTTCGGTGGTCACGACCCAGCGCGGTCCGAGCCGGAAAGCGACGCCACCCAGGAGCTGGACGTCGCTCAGCGAGAAGCGATCGGTCGCGAGGACCGTCCCATACGCCGACCCCCAGGTCCGCCCGGGGGCCTCGATGCTCAGCGACCCGGTCCGCCACGCCGGAAGCCCGGCGGTGAGGTGCTCGTAGCCCGCCGCGGCCTCCAGCTCGAGCGGCGGCGCCGGGGCGGCAGCCTCCGGTTCTTGCGCTCCGAGCGGTCGCGCCAGCAGCACCCCGGCCGCGGCCGCCAGCAGCGTAAGTCTCATGCCGTCTTCCGCGCGCGAACGGCGCGCCGCACCCGTGCGACCAGCTCCTCTGGCCGGAACGGCTTCACGACGTAGTCGGCGGCACCGGCGTCGAGCGCGCACACGACGCTCTCCTCGTCCGTTTGAGCGGACAGCACCACGATCGGGACCGCCGCCCACGACTCGCGAGCGCGCATGTGGGCCATGACCTCCAGTCCCGCCCGGTAGGGCAGCATCATGTCGAGTACCACCAGCTCCGGAGGGGGGGTTCCGTCGATGAGCGCGAACGCCTGGCGACCGTCGCCGGCCACCGTCACCAGGTAGCCCTGCCGCTGCAGCAGGAACGTCAGCAACGCCGACATCGATGGGTCGTCCTCGATCACGAGGACCCGGCGCGGCCGGGTCTCCGCATCGGGAATTCCATCACTCGCGGGGGCCGGCGGCTCAGTCACGTGGCAGGCCAGCCCCGTCCGGGACGAGCCTCGGGCCGGACCGGGTGGGGGAAAGGAATGCAGGAGGCCGCTTTTGGTGCGGAAGAGATCGCCGGACCTGGCAATCTCCCTGAACCGTAAGCATATGAATTCCAGTGGCTTGACTGTTTAGGAGCCGAGTGCGGTAGGCCAGTGAAGCAAGTTATGTGCAGGGCGGGTGCGAGTGACGGCCGGCACCGTCGTCATGCATTGTCGGAGGGGGATGGAGCGGGGTTCGCGCAACTCCCGAGGCAGGACTCGAACCTGCGACCCGCTGATTAACAGTCAGCTGCTCTACCAACTGAGCTACTCGGGATCATGCCGGCGGCGCCGGCAGGGAAGAAACTACCGACCCCCCAAAGCCCAAGCAACGGGCGTACCCTACCGCCTCACCGAATCGCTCATCGCCACCGGCCAGCCCCCGCCGAGCGCCTTGTAGAGCTGCACCGCCGCCGCCAGCTGCTGCCGCTGCGCCTGCGCCAGCGCCAGCTCCGCCGTGAAGAGGTTCCGCTGGGAATCGAGCACCTCCAGATAGCTCGAGATGCCGTTCTGGTAGCGCCGGTCCGCGAGCCGATAGGCGCTCCGGAGCGCCTCCGTCTGCCGCTCCTGCGCCGCGGCCACGTCCCTTGACGCCCGCACACCCACCAGCGCGTCGTTCACTTCCTGCAGCGCTTGCAGTACCGTCTGCTCGTAGCTGTAGCGTGCCTGCTCCGTCCGCGCCCGCGCCACGTCCACCTGCTTCCCCACCTGGCCGCCGGTGAAGATCGGAATCGAGACGCCGCCGAGCAGCTGGTAGATCTCGGTCGAGTTCTTGAAGAGGTTGGAGAAATCCTGGCTCTGGGTACCGTACTGGCCGGTCAGCGTAAACGTCGGCATCAACGCGCCTTTGGCGACGCCGATCCGCGCCAGCGCCGCGTGGAACTGCTGCTCCGACTGCCGTACATCCGGCCGCCGGTCGATCAGCGATGCGGGGAGTCCCGCGGGAATCGTCAGCGGTGCGAGCGTCTCGGTCAGCCCCGGCCCCCGCGGAATGGCTCCCGGGTACCGACCCACGAGCACGCTGAGCTGGTTTTCCTTCTGGGCGATCTGCCGCTCGAAGTCCGCCACCCGCGCCGCCGGGTTGGCCACCTCGGACTCGAACTGGCGCACGTCCAGCTCCGAGATCAACCCCTGGTCGAACCGCCGTCGCGCGAGCCGCAGCGTCTCCTCATTGGAAGCGAGCGTGCGTTTCGAGATCTCGAGATCGAGGTCCAGCTCCCGCAGCTCGAGGTACGCCGTCGCGACGTCGCTCACCAACGACAGGATCACCGCCCGCCGGCTCTCTTCCCGGGAGAGCAGGTCCGCCCGCGCCGCCTCGGTTGCTCGCCGGATTCTGCCCCAGAAATCCACCTCCCACCGGAGGTTGGCCGTCGCCGTCACCACGTCGAACTTGGCGGCGCCCAAGGATCCTATGACGATCTTCTCGGTGCCACCCGCCCCGTTCAGGTCGAGCCGCGGGAACAGCGCGCCCCGCGTGGCGCCGTACTGCGCTCGGAATTCGTCGATCGATGCCAGCGCCACCCGCACGTCGCGGTTCTGCTGGAGCGCCGTCTCGACCAGCTTCCTGAGCTCGGGGTCGCGAAGCAGCTCGAACCAGTCGAGGTTCGCCACCGAGTCGAGCGAGACGGTCGGCTGGGGGAGCGTCGACTCGCCGCTGGACCGGAGCGAGTCGTAGAACGGACGGAGCGAGTCGGCCGTGGCCGACGGTGGGCGCCAGCGCTCCGGCACCCCGAGGTCGGGCCGATGGTAGGACGGACCGACCGCGCAGGCGGCCGCGAGCCCGCCGGCCAGGAGAGCGAGGACGCGTCGCATGCTAACGCTCCCCGCCGGTTGTGGGCGGCGCCCCGGCGCCGGCCGGCGCCGGCGCCGATTCCCGCGCCCCGCGCAAGCCGCGCTCGCTCAGGGCGCGGATCACCTCGAAGAAGAGCGGGATAAAGAACACGCCGATCGTGGTCGCAAACAGCATCCCGAAGAACACGCCGGTGCCGATCGAGTGCCGGCTCGCGGCACCGGCGCCCGACGCGACCACGAGCGGCACCACGCCCAGGATGAACGCGAACGAGGTCATGAGGATCGGGCGCAACCGCTCCCGCCCAGCCTCCATCGCCGCGTCGCGGATGGAGCGCCCCTTGGCCCGGAGCTCGTTGCCGAACTCCACGATGAGGATGGCGTTCTTGGCCGCGAGACCCACGACCACTACCATGCCGATCTGGAAGTAGACGTCGTTCGGCATGCCGCGGAGCCACACGCCCAGCAGCGCACCGAACACGCCGAACGGCACACCGAGCATCACGGCGAACGGGATTGACCAGCTCTCGTACTGCGCCGCAAGCACCAGGAACACCATCACGATGCCGAGCACGAACACCAGCGTCCCCTGCCCGCTGGAGGCCCGCTCCTGGAAGGACTGCCCGCTCAGTGCGTACCCCACGCCCTGGGGGATGAACTGCGACTCCATCAGCCGGTCCACGGCGCCCAGCATCTGCCCCGAGCTGTAGCCTGGTTTCGGCACTCCGGTGACGAGGGCCGAGGTGAACCCGTTGAACCGCGTCACCAGGCTCGGACCGCCCTGGAACCGGGTGCGCACCAGCGTGGAGACGGGGATCATCGCGCCCTGGCCGCCGCGTACGTAGAAGCGGCCGATGTCCTCCGGCTTCTCCCGGAATCGAGCCTGCGCCTGCGCCTGCACCCGGTAGGTCTTGCCGTAGAGGTTGAAGTCGTTGATGTAGAGCGTGGAAAGGAACGCTTGCAGGGTCTGGAACAACCCCGTGAGCGACACGCCTAACGCCTTGGTCTTTGCCCGATCCACGTCCACGAAGATCTGCGGCACGTTCACCCGGATCTGCGGCAGTACGCTCCCCACTTCGGGCAGCGCGTTGGCCTGGGTGGCGAAATCGCCCGCCAGCCGGGCGAACCGGCGGATGTCGTTCACCCCCCGGTCCTGGAGATTCATCTCCAGGCCCGCCGTCGAGCCGAGACCGGGGATCTCGGGAAGGTTGAAGGCAAAGGCCTGCGCGTCCCGCATCGAGAACAGGAAGCCGTTGGTCTTCTGCAGCACGGCGTCGAGCTGGTTCGCGGCGCCCTTGCGCTCGTCCCAGGGCTTGAGCAACACGAACACCGTTGCCGAGTTGGTCTGGTTGGCGCCCAGGAGGAAATTGAGGCCCACCAGCGAGACGACGTTTTTGATGGCGGGTTCCGCGCCGAGGAACTTCTCGATGCGGCTCACCACTTCGTCGGTCCGCTGCCGTGATGCCCCGTCTGGCAGCTGAACGATCATCGCGAAATACCCTTTGTCCTCCGTCGGGATGAAGCCGGTCGGTACCCGCCGCAGCAGGACCACGATCAGCCCGATCATCACGGCGAAGCACGCCAGGAACGTCGCCGGCCGGAGCAGCATCCGCCCGACCCCGGCCAGGTACCCCTCGCGCATCCGGTCGAATCCCCGGTTGAACCACGCGAAGAAACGGGGTTTGTGCGCCGCGTGCTCCGGCCGGAGCAGCAGCGCGCAGAGCGCCGGCGTGAGCGTCAGCGCCGTGATGCCCGAGATCACCACCGAGACGACGATCGTGATGGCGAACTGCTTGTACATGAGGCCGGTGATCCCGCCCAGGAACGCCACCGGGATGAACACCGAGCAGAGCACCAGCACGATCGCGATCAGGGCGCCCGCCACCTGCCGGATGGCGCGGTCCGCCGCGATCGCCGGCGAGACGCCTTCGGCCTCCATGATGCGGTCCACGTTCTCGATCACTACGATGGCGTCGTCTACCACGATACCGATTGCGAGCACGAGACCGAACAGGGTCAGCAGGTTGATCGAGAATCCCAGCAGCTGGAGGCCGAAGAAGGTGCCGATGATGGACACCGGCACCGCCAGCACCGGGATCAGCGTCGCCCGCCAGCTCTGGAGGAACACGAACACGACCAGGGTCACCAGCACCATAGCCTCGAACAGCGTGGTGATGACCTCGCTGATGGAGGCTGTGATGAACGGCGTCGTGTCGAACACGATGCCCCAGCGAACCCCCTGCGGGAACGTCTGGGACAGCTGGTTCATCCGCGCCACCAGCGCCTTCTTGACGTCCAGGGCGTTGGCGCCCGGCCGCAGGTAGACCAGGATGTTCGCGATCGGCTTGCCGTTGACCCGCCCCACCAGGTCGTAGTTCCGCGCCCCCAGCGTCACCTGCCCGATGTCGCTCACCCGCACCAGCGCTCCATCCGGCCGGGCCCGCACGATGATGTTCTCGAACTCGGCCGGGGTCTTGAGCCGGCCTACCGTCGTGACCGGAATCGTGAGCTGGGTCCCCGGCGGCGCGGGCTCGCGGCCGATCCGCCCCGCCGGATTGGTCGTGTTCTGCTCCTGCACCGCCGCCGCGACGTCGCCCACCGTGAGGCCGAGCTGCGCCATGCGGTCGGGGTCGAGGCTCAGCAGCATGGAAAACTCCAGCTGACCAAACGTCAGCGCATCGCCCACGCCGGGCACGCGCTTCAGCTCGTCTTCCACGTAGATCTTCGAGTAATTGCTGAGGAACTCGGCGTTGTAGCGCGGGTCGGCCGACTGGAGCGCGGCCACGAGCAGGATGTCCGTCTGCGCCTTCTTCACCGTGATCCCTTGCCGCACCACCTCCTGCGGCAGCTGCGGCTGCGCCAGGGCGACCTGGTTCTGCACGTCCACTGCCGCCAGATCGATGTTCCGGGAAATGTCGAAGTAGACCGACAGGTTCATGGTCCCGTCGCTCGCGTTCGCCGACTTGAAGTACAAGAGCCCGTCGAGCCCGGACAGCTGCTGCTCGATCGGCGCCGCCACCGCCTGCGCCACGTCCTCGGCCGTGGCGCCCGGATAGCTCGCCGTCACCTGCACCACCGGGGGCGTGATCTGGGGGTAACGGTTGAGCGGCAGGGTGACCAGCGCGAACAGTCCCAGCAGCACCACAACGATCGAAACCACGGCCGAGAAGATCGGTCGCCGGATGAAGAAATATCGGATCTCGGGCGACTCGCTCATCGCTTGTCCTGGATCGGCGGCGCGGCCGACGGCGGCGCCACCGGGGGCGCGCTGTCCGGGCGGACCCGCAGCGTCGTGTCGGCTTCAGGGCTGTAGGGAACAGGGCGCACGGGCCGGCCAGGCGCCACCCGCTGGGCTCCATCGACGATCACCCGGTCGCCGGCCTTGAGGCCGCTCTCGATGAGCCATTGCGTCCCGGCCCATTCGCTCGCGACCACGTCCCGGGCGGAGACCTTGTCCCCATCGCCGAGCACGTAGACGAACGGGCCGTTCAGTCCCTGCTGGACCGCGCGCTGTGGTATCAGGATCGCCTCGCTGCGCTTGAGCCCGAGCATCTGCACGCGCATGAACTGACCCGGCAACAGCGTGTGCTGCGGATTGGGAAATTCGGCCCGGAGCTGAAGCACTCCGGTCGTCGGTTGGAGCGCCAGGTCGATGAAGTTGAGCTTGCCGGTGTGGCCGAACACGCTACCGTCCGCGAGCGTGGCCTGCACGTCCAGGACGCCCGGCGGAATGATGAGCCGCTTGGCGGCGATGTCGCGCCGCCAGCGGAGCACTTCCTGGTCCGACGGGCTGAAGAAAACGTAGATCGGGTCGACCTGCTCCACCGTCGTCAACAGATCGGTCGGCCCCGACGCGAGCGCGCCGAGCACCATCAGCGCCCGACCGGCCCGCCCGCCGATCTCAGCCCGGACAAAGGTGTCGTCATAGCTCTTCTTGGCGGCCTGCACCGCTGCCTCGGCGTCCTCAACCGCGGCCTGGGCCTGCTCCACCGCGGTCTGGGCGTCGTCCACATCCCGTTGGGCCACCGCCCGCTCGACGAGGAGCGGCTTGAGGCGCGCGAGGTTGCGTTCCGCGTTGCCCAGGGTCGCCCGGTTCTGCGCCAGGCGTGCCTGCGCGCTCTGATAGTTCGCCTCGTAGGTGCGCGGATCGATCCGGAAGAGCACCGTGCCCTTCTTCACGTCGGTGCCTTCGACGTACGGCCGTGCGACGATGACGCCAGCCACCTGGGCCCGCACTTCGACGCGCTTCGACGCCTCGGCCTGCGCCACCCACTCGAACTTTGCGGGCACGGTCTGCGATTGGACGGTCAGCACGGTGACGTCCGGCGGCGGCGGCGGCGCGGGCGACGCCTTCTGGCAGGCAGTGAGCACGAGCAGCACGGCGACGCGGTTCAGCTGTGTCACGGATGTCCCCCTGAGGCGCAAACCAGTCGATCGAGCGTCCGGTCGCAGGTAAGGTGGCCCTTGGCGGCGAACCCCGCCACCTGGCGGATCACGACCGAGTGCAACGGGACCGGGAGAGGCATCCCCCTAAGTACGCGGCCCTCGGGAGGTCGCGGGGTCTGTAAAAAAGGGAAGCTTGCGTTCGCTACAACGCGCCAGTCGGTCCGAAGGTTCAAACTGGGCCGCGGAGGGGGGCTGGCGCCCGGTCTGGCTTGCCCGTGAGAGCCAGAAATCGTAAGCCCACCGGGGGTCGGGACTTGGTTGCGGAGTGCAGCAGAGAGGCGAGCGTACGCTCACTTCATCGCAAGACGGTGCGAGCGCTCACTGCCATTTGGACGGTGCAAGCAATCCACTTTGTATGGCAAATGAGTGCAATTTGCGTGTTAAGTTGTTGTGGAAAAAGATTTTACACTACCCATTCCCGGCCAACCTCCCTACTTTCCGGCCATGCCGATGCACCCCCTTGTCGGCCACCGGGAAGCACGGCAGCGACTCGCCCGTGCCGTCCGGTCCGATCGGCTGCCCCAGGTCCTGGTCCTCGTCGGGCCAGCCGGGGTCGGCAAGCAGCGCTTGGCGCTCTGGCTCGCTCAGCTGGTCCTGTGTGACGAGCCGGGCGAGGAGCCCTGCGGTCGGTGCCGCTCGTGCCGCCAGGTTCTGGGGCTGGCGCACCCCGACCTCCACTGGCTCGTGCCCATCGCCCGGCCCAAGGCGACGGACCCGGACAAGCAGGTCGAGGAAGCCGCCGAAGCGCTGGCGCAGGCCATGGAGGAACGGCGAGCCCGGAGCCTCTATCCCGCGCCGGACGGCATGGCGAGTCACGGATTGGCCAGCGTGCGGCTTCTCCACCGGCGGGCGGCGCTGACGCCGGTAGTGGGACGCCGAAAGATCTTCATCCTGGGTGACGCCGATCGTCTCGTGCCCCAGGAGTCGAGCCCGGAAGCCGCGAACGCGCTCCTCAAGCTGTTGGAGGAGCCGCCCGCGGACAGCCTGTTCGTGCTGACGACCGTCGATGCCCGGCGGCTCCTGCCGACCATCCGGTCACGCGCGGTGCTGCTGCGGCTCGGGCGGTTGAGCAGCGATGAGGTCGCAGAGGTGCTGCGACGCGAGACGTCAACCGGCGAAGCATTACCGGCCCGGGTTGCGCTGGCCGGCGGATCCGTGGGTGCGGCCCTGACAGACGGCGATGCGGGAGGCGCTGCTTACGACGCCGCCCGGGAGATGCTCGAGGCGGTGCTGGCCGGGCGGTCCGGGTTGCCCGCCCGCATGGAGCGCGCGCTGCGCCAGACTCCGTGGGCGGCACGCGGTGAGTTCACGGCCATGCTGGACGCGCTGGCGGACACGCTGAGCGAGGCGGCGAGGGCGGCAGTGGGAGAAACCCCTCGGCGATCGCTGCCTAATGGCCTCCGGAATCGCCGCGATCCGGCCGCCCTGATCCGGGCAATCGACCGGGTAGCGGACGCGCGGGAAGCGGCGGCCGGCAATGTGAACCCCCAGTTGCTCCTCGCCACCCTGGGCGAGGACCTGGCTGAGGTCCTATGAAGCTCTCCCATCTGGACGAGGAGGGCCGAGCCCGGATGGTGGACGTCGGGGACAAGCCGGTGACGGAGCGCACCGCGGAAGCGGAGGGCGCCGTCCGAATGTCCCGGGAGGCGTTCGACGCCATCGTGGCGAGCGCAGTCGAAAAGGGAGATGTGCTGACCGTGGCACAGGTGGCGGGCACCATGGCGGCAAAGCGGACCGGCGAGCTTATCCCGCTGTGTCACCCGCTCGGCCTGGATCACGTGGTGGTGGATACAGTGCTCGACCCGGAACTCCCGGGAGTGCGGATTCGGGCCCGGGCGAGTGTCCGGGGTCGGACCGGAGTGGAAATGGAGGCGCTCACCGCGGTCGCGGTGGCGTGCCTCACAGTGTACGACATGGCGAAGGCAATCGATCGAGGAATGGTCATCGAGGACATACGACTCGTGGCGAAGACCGGGGGAACCCGGGGTGACTGGCGCCGCCCGGCGAAGTAGGTCGGCCGGC
>DATBQV010000273.1:0-2282 GCA_036560625.1 Gemmatimonadales bacterium | reverse complement strand
ACTCAGCGACCGTGAGCGTCCTCTCGCCGTTGGCGCTCAACACATCACGCGTCGCCGGGTCGAACGTGACCGCGTCTACACCCGCTCCGATCGGCAGCGTCGCCGCGACGGTGCCGTGATCGGCGTCGAACGGCCCTGCTGCGCGGGTGCGCAGCCGACGACCAGCGCTACAGCCACAAGGCCTGCGAGCGAAGCGGAACGCATGGAGGGAATGTGTCGAGGCGGGCGACGTCTTGCCTTCCGGCCGATGGGGCCCTAATTCGCCGCCGAAACGATCCCCACCCGGACCGCGTACCGCACCAGCCCGGCCACATCGTAGATCTTGAGCCGCTTCATCGCCTGGCCCCGATGGGTCTCGGCGGTCTTGACCGAGACGCCGAGGCGCAGAGCGATGTCACGCGTGGAAGAGCCGGAGGCGAGCAGCTGGAGCACCTGCCGCTGGCGCCTGGAAAGCGTTCGCAGCGACGCGCGGAGCTCGAGAGCAGCCCGGATGGCGGAGGTGAGGCGGGGGAGGTCCGACTTCCGGACGAAGTCGGCCGCGCCGCTCTTGAGACAGCGGAGGGCGATCTGGTCGAATGCCTTGGTCACAATGAGGAAGGGGACTTCGGGCCGGCGGTCCTGCACGAGCACGAGGGCCTCGACCGCGTCGAAACCGGGAACCCCGGCGTCAGCGAGAACGACGTCGGGGCCGAATTCCCCGAGCGCGTCGACGAAGGCGGCCTCGGTCTCGACCCGAAACACCGAGCAGCCGGGGTGGGCACGGCGCAGGGCGCGCGCGACGAGATCCCCGTCGCGCGGGTCTTGATCGAGGAGCAGAACCCGAAGCCCGGACGAGCGTGGCTTTGGCATGGGCGGGAGCATGGTAAGCGTGACGGGGAGGGCATACCATCAGGAAACCCCTGAGTTGGTCGCCCGTGCGCCCGGGACGGATTCCGTGACCCCGTGGGCTGGCCCCCCTCTTCTGCCCGGGACGAGGCCAGGCCATACTCCGCCCTGATGGAGACTGCCCGGACCTACCCGATTCCCAAGGGGCCGGACGCCACGCGCGCCCGGTCGGTCGCGTGAAACCCCTGGACAAGGTCACGCTCGTCGTGCTGGCCGCGTTGCTCGCGGCCGCCGCCGCCGCGTACGTCTCGACCGCACGCAACGACACCGGGTCCCGCGCCCAGTCGGATGCCTCCCCCGCCGCGGGCCTCATCGACCGCCGGCCGTTCGAGACGGCGGAGCGCCTCGCTTCCCTGGCCGACACCCCGGCGGAGACGGAGCTGGCCAGGGAGGCCACCCGCCTGGGCGACCACTCGATCGACCTTGCCTTCACAATCGCCCTGGTCGAGGCTGCGGAACACCCCCCGGCCCCGACGCCCGAGACCCGCGGGATCCGCTCGCGGATCGACAGCATGCAGCGGCTCATCGCGGACGACAGCGCTCGCGCCGCCAAGCTGACTCGTGAGAGCGGGCAGGGGGTCGCCGCGGACCGGGTGGAGACCGACCGGGAGCTGATCACTGCCCAGCTCGAGCTGTACCGGGGCGAGCTGGCGGACGCCAAGGATGACCTGATCCGGGCCGGCGGCGACCCCCAGGGACGTATCCGGCAGATGGTGGCGGATCACAACAGCAGTGAGCACGGGACCGCCGCCATCTCAAAGACCGCCGCTACGAACGCGGCCGCTCCGCCGCCGACGGAGCGCCCCGGCCTGTTGGGCAAGATCGAGCGGTGGCGCGCTTTTGCCGGCAAACAGAGCGCGTTGAAGCAGGCCCAGGAGGAGACGACCGCCGGGATTCCGGCGCTCACAGCCCAGCGCCAGGACTTCGTCCAGCACATGGGCCAGGCCTCGCCCGATACCAGCGGCGACCGCCTTGCCCGGACCCGCCACCAGGCGGCGGACCAGAAGGTGCTGGCCGGGCTGACCCAGCGGATCGAGGATCAGGTCTCCCTGCTCGACACCTACAGCCGGTGGAGCGCGCTGGTGGCCGAGCAGCACCGGGCCGCACTCAACTCGGTGCTGCTCGACTGCATCTGGCTCCTGCTCATTCTCCTCGGCGCGGTGGTGCTGGGCGCGTGGCTCGAGCACATGTTCGCGAAGCTCGCGCGCGAGCAGCGACGCCTCCAGACACTCCGCGCCGTGACCCGCTTCGCGATCCGCGGCGCGGCGCTGGTGGCGGCGGTGCTCATCCTCATCGGCCCGCCGAGCCAACTGGCCACGATCATCGGGCTGGCCGGCGCGGGGCTCACGGTCGTGCTCAAGGACTTCATCGTCGGCTTCTTCGGCTGGTTCGCCCTG
>DATBQV010000272.1:0-14643 GCA_036560625.1 Gemmatimonadales bacterium | reverse complement strand
AACAGGAGCCCGGCGCTCATCAGGACGCCGACGGCCCCGAGCACCACGATCCAACGCTGCTTGAGCGCGACGACAAGCGTACGCCCGTACCACTCGGCGATGCCGTCGAAGCCGGCTTCCAGCAGCCTGTAGACCCGGCCGTGACTCTTCGGGACCCGAAGGATCTTGGCGCACAACATGGGGGTGAGCGTCAGCGCCACCAATCCGGACAGCACCACCGACCCCGCGACCGCGATGCCGAATTCGTTGAACAGGCGGCCGGTAGAGCCGCGCAGGAAGGCCAGCGGTGTGAAGACCGCCACCAGCGAAATGGTCGTCGCGATGACGGCGAACCCGATTTCCGCCGTGCCCAGGCGGGCCGCCGTGTCCGGGTCTTCACCCAGCTCTTCCTGATGCCGGTAGGCGTTCTCCAGCACGATGATCGCGTCGTCCACCACGATACCGATGGCGAGCGTGAGTGCGAGCAGGGTGAAGTTGTTGATGGAAAATCCCAGGAAATACATGATCGCGAACGTCGAGACGATCGACGCCGGGATCGCGAGCCCGGGAATGAGGGTGGCACGGAAGTTCCTGAGGAACAGGAAGATGATCACCACCACCAGGCCGGCGGCGAGGACCAGCGTTTCCTCGGCCTCCTTGATGGAGCGCTTCACGAACGTGGACTGATCGAACGCCACATCCAGCTTGACGCCCGGCGGCAATACCTGCTGCACCTTCGGCAGCTCGGCCCGGATGGCGTCGGCGACGTCGATGATGTTCGCCTTGGATTGGCGGATTACCCCGATCGCCACCGAGGGCGTGCCGTTAAAGCGAAGCTCGCTCCGCTCGTCCTGCGGGCCCAGTTCGACCCGGCCCAGATCCTGGAGCTTCACCAGCTGCCCGCCCTGACTCGACACCACCAGCTGGGCGAATTCGCCTGGAGTCTTGAGTTCGCCTAACGACCGGACGGTGAACTCGCGACGCTCCGACTCGATCCGACCAGCCGGTACCTCTACGTTTCGGGTGCGGATGGCCTGCTGCACATCCCCGACGGTGAGCCCCCGGGCCGCGAGCTCGGACGCCGACAGCCAGACGCGCATCGAGAAGCGCCGCTCGCCGTAGATCCGGGCGCTCCCGACGCCCGGCAGGGTCTGGAGCCGCTGCTTCACCAGCCGGTCGCCGATGTCCGAGAGCTGGAGCAGGTCGTAGTTCGCGCCCGACAGCGCGAGCCAGAAGAACGGGTTCGCGTCCGCCTCTTCCTTGGCGACCACCGGCTCGCGGACGTCCTCCGGCAGGCGGCCGCGAACCCGGGCCACCTTGTCGCGCACGTCCTGGGCGGCCGCCTCTACATCGCGGTCGAGCGTGAACTCGAGCGTGATGTTGCTGTTGCCTTCCTGGCTCGAGCTGGTGAGGGTCCGGAGACCCTGGACCGTGCTCAGCTCTTCCTCGAGGATGTCGGTCACCGCCGACTCCACGACCTGCGGGTTCGCACCCGGCAGCTCCGTGGACACCGAGACGATCGGGGGATCCACGTCGGGGTACTCGCGAACGGCCAGTCGCGAATAGCCGATGACGCCGAACAACACGAGCGCGGCGCTCACCATGCTGGCAAAGACCGGCCGGCGGATGGAGATATCCGAAATCTTCACGGGGAACCGGCTTGGGGAGGTTTCCGGATACTACGGCGCCTTGGTCCGGGAGATTCAACCCTCGACGCCCCCCGGTGGTACATTGGGAGGCCCTCGCTCAAGGTTGGTACGATGGCCCTGAAGCTGTCTTCGCGCCAGCAGGCGCAACTGGCGTTCCTGCAGATGCTTCCACCCAGGTTCCAGCGCTTGCACACGGTCATCGAGGAGATGGGCGCGCTCCGGGCCGACGAGGTCGTGGTCCGCGGCTTTGCCCGCCAACTGGACGAGCTCCGTGCGCAGGCCCAGGCGCTCAACCTCTCGCGCCTTTCCGATACCGCCGGCACCATGGGGACGATGGCCCGCCGGAGCGGCGGCCTGCAAGTACGCGTGCGAGGGTTACGGGAGCAGTTGGGGAGTCTGAAGCTCAGCTACGAGGCGGCGCTCAGGGACGCAACGACGCCTGAGGCGGGGGCCGAGAGCGACCCCGACTGAGCGGCGGTCAGCTACTCCGGCCGGGAAGGAACCGGTCGAGGATGGGCCCCGCGAACAGCACGATCATCGACGTAATCAGCACCCCGGCCAGCCCCGACACAAAGGTCAAGGCGGCAAGGATCGCCGCTGCCCCGATCGTCGCGAACAGCACGCCGAACCAGTACACGTGATTGCTCCTGTGGAGAGAGCCCTCGGACTGCGCGGTCCTAGATTAGCGACCGCCGGCGGGCCGTGCAACTCCGCTCGCCCCGCTTCACCATCCCGGAGGTACCCCATGCGTCTCATCCGCTCCCTCTGCCTGCCCCTGCTGCTGGTGGCGATCCCGCTGGCCGCACAGGCCAAGAAGGGCACCAAGCCCGCCGATCCCGACAAGCCCGTGACGGGCGGCGGGAATCTCCCGGCCGGCTGGTCGGCGCAGACGGACACCAAGGACAAGGAAGCCGAGGTCAAGTTCATCGTCATGGACAAGGGGTACCATGCCACCCTGGGTCCCGCGACGATTCTCTGGCGCGCCGCGGACAAGGTCGACGGGTCGTTCCATACCGTCGTGTTGTTCACCCAGACCCGGCCCAGCGCGCACCCGGAAGGGTACGGTCTCTTTGTGGGCGGTCAGGGCCTGGGCGGCGACGCCGAGAAGTACACCTACTTCCTGATTCGCCAGGACGGAAAGTTTCTCATCAAGCGGCGGGACGGAGCCGCGACCTCCAATATCACGTCCGACTGGCAGGCGCATCCGGCGATTGTCCGGCCCAACGCGTCGGGGCAAATGACGAACCGGCTCGAGGTCACCGTGAGCAAGGACAAGCTGGTCTTCGCGGTGAACGGGAAGGACGTCTATTCGGCCGATCCGCGACTGATCGACGCGAAGGGCGTAGTAGGACTCCGGGTGAACCACAATCTGGACGTGCACATCGAGGAGTTCGCGATCCACAAGCTGTAGCGCTGGTTCAGGCAGACCTTCCCTCCCGCACGGCGAGCGCCGACTCGGCCGCGTGGCGTACTGCCTCGTCGCCCTCGCGTACGAGGCGCTCGAGTGACGGCGTCCGGCAGGGAGCCGCGACGGACGCCAGCGCGCGGACGGCCTCGATCCGCCGGGGCGCGGCATGCCCCCCTCCCAGCAGCCGTCGCCGGGCCAGCGCCACCGAGGTCAGCGCGGCGCACGCCTCCGGCGAGGCCAGCGCCGCGAGGGCGCTGACCATCGCGCGCCAGGCGACCTCATCCGTCTCAGCGTCGAGTGCCGCCGCGACGGGCATCACGAGCCCCGGCGCGCGGGTACGGCCGATGGCATCGGCGGCGGCGGCACGGGTTTCCGGCGAGGGGTGCGCCAACGACATCCGGAGCGCATCCGCGATCTCTCGCAGGGGAAACTCCGCAAGCGCGAGCAGAACGGCCGCGCGGACGCTCGCGTCGGGGTGGGTGAGCCGCTCCCGCAGGAGACCAACCGCGTCCGGGCGTCCCATGCGCCCGAGAATACCGGCGGCGTGTCTCACCTCGTGCGGCTCCGCGCTGTTGAGCAACGGCGCGACGGCGGGAAGCGCCTCCGGCATACCGCCCAGGGCGTCGTGCAGAAACCGCCGACTGCCGACGCCCTCGCTGGCCCGAATGACATCGACCATGGCATCCGCGCCCTCGAGTCCGCTCCAGCGGAGGACGTTCACCGCCCGCTCCCGCTCCGCCGGGTCGTGCAGCGCCAGCTCGATCACGCCGCCGAGGGCGCGACGAGGGAGGTGGCGCCTGACGCCAAGGGCGAATGACCGTCGCTCCACGGCGGGAATCTGCGAAGTCGCCTCGAGCAGCGCGTGGGCGGTCTCGAGCACGTCGGGCCAGCTCTCGCTCGTGACCGCGCGCGCCAGACGCTCCTTCAGCCGGTTGGTGTCGGCCTCGTAGTGCTTGACGAGGCGCAGGCGACGCTCGCCGGTCATCCGGCGATCGCTCCCGTGGCGACGCTCGGGGCCGCGCCAACGTTCGGCCCGCCACAGACGACGGTCGCGCCAACGGCGACGATCGTCCTGGATCCGAGGCGCATTGTATTCGTCAGGGTCCGCGGGCGGATCGACCGAGGGGCGCTCCGGCAGCAGCTCGACCCGCGCGCGCCGGAGGGTCGGGATCGGCGTCTGGTCGTGCGAGAGGGCGCGGGCGAGACTCAGCAATTCGTGCGACTCGGCTCCGGCGCTGACGCGGAGGAGCTCCACGCGCCGAGCCCGCAGGCGCCCCTGCAGGGTGCCGTCATGCTCCATCCCCACCCGCTCGACACCCGACTCGACCACGATCGCGTGATGCTCGACGGCCGCGGCGGCGGCCGTAAGGGCGAGATCCTGGGCCGCGTCGTTGCCCGGGTCCATCCGTAGCAGGGCGACCAGGTCGCCGAAGCGCCTGACGAAGGTGGCCTGGGGATCCAAGGCAGAGCTCGAAGTCGAAGTAGGACACCAAAGTGCACCGTCCATACCAACCGGGGTGCACCCGAGGCATGGTACCAACTCATTTCCTCATAAGTGGTTCTACGCATCGTTTTAGTAGTATGTCGTCACACTACTGTAGCGCCGACCCCCCGGTCAGCATAGGTGTCGCAGCCACCTCCATTGCGCACCTGCAGTCCCAGGTCTTTGTTTGTCGTCCATGGACGCCGCGACGCCGCTCGCCGCCAACTCCGAGCTCGCGGCCGCTCTTCTCCAGGCCGCCATCACCGCCGCACTCGCGGGGTTGTGCGGCTTTTTGTTCCGACGCTACCGGAAGCCCTACCTCGGCTGGTGGAGCGCCGCGTGGGCGCTGTATTTCCTGCGGCTCGGCGCCATCATCAGCTTCGTCGCTACGCAGCAGCGGGCCTGGCTCTACTGGCATCAGGTGGTGACCGGCTGGACCGCGCTCGCGCTGCTCGCCGCCGCGCTCGTCTTCTCGCGTCGCTGGCGGTGGCGGTGGGCCTACCTGCCGCTCTTTCTCTTTCCGCCGTTGTGGTCCTACGTCGCCATCTACCGGATCGATGCCTTCGGCTGGGCCGCCGGCCCGGCCGTCGCGTTCCTCAGTCTGGCGACCCTGTGGACCGGCGGGGTCTTCCTCGCGTACCGGCGCCGGGTCGAGTCGAGCGGTGCCGCGCTCCTCGCCGGGGCGTTCCTGCTATGGGGGGTTCACCACCTCGACTATCCGTTCCTCCGGGCCCGCGGCGCATGGACGCCCTGGGGCTACTATCTCGACATCCTGTTCGAGCTGGCCGTCGGCGCGGGCATCCTGCTGCTCCTGCACGACGATCTTCGCCGGGGCCTGGCCGCGCTCTCCGCGCTCTCCGGCGAACTGCAGCGCCGCGGCCAGGAGCGGGACGTGCTCGACGCCCTCCTCGCGCGCCAGCTCACGCTGCCGGCGGTGCGGGGAGCGGCTATATACCTGGAAGGCGACGGCGGTCGGTTCGTCGGCGGAGCAGGGGTGTGTGCCGGTTGGACCGGCTCGCAGCCAGCCGGACGCGGAGCGGAGGTGCTCGCCGCAGCCGTTGCCGCGAGGCGGCCCAAGGTCACCGCAGAGTGGACCGACCCGCAGGCTGACGGCGACCGTCCGTACGCCTATGCCGCGGTGCTCCCGATCTTTCGCGGCGCCGCCGTCACCGGCGCGCTGGTGATCGTGGGCGATGCCCGCGATCCGTTCGCCGCGCTGGACGACGATTTTCTGGTCGCCCTCGGACAGCAGGTGGGCGCGGCGCTCGAGAACGCCGATCTATACGAACGGCTCCAGGCAAGGACGGTTGAGCTGACGCGGCTTTCGGCCCGCATGATCGAGCAGCACGAGGCGGAGCGCCGTCGGTTGTCCCGCGAGCTGCACGACGAGACTGCCCAGGTATTCTCCGCCGTGAAGATGGAGCTGGGCGTGCTGCGCGACACCGCCGACCCACCGGTGGCGGTGCGTCTCGATCGGGCGCTCGAGCTGATCGATACCGGAATCCGCAGCATTCGGGCGGTGACGAACGATCTCAGGCCGTCGCTGCTCGATGATCTCGGGTTGCTGCCCGCTTTGCGCTCGCTGGTCGCCGATTTCGCGGAGCGAAGCGGGGTCGTCACGGACCTCTCGGCCCCCGCGGCGCTCCCCCCGCTCTCGAAGGACGCCGAGCTGGCGTTGTTCCGCGCGCTCCAGGAGGCGCTGTCCAACGTCTCGCGCCATGCCGGGGCCGGCCGGGTCGAAATCGGGATCGTGGCGGCCGGCGCCGCCGTGACACTCGACGTGCGGGACGATGGACGAGGCCTGCCACGCGGCCAGGACGCCGAAGACTTCGAGCGGAACGGACACATGGGACTTGCGGGGATGCGAGAGCGGATCGGCGCGCTGGGAGGAACCGTGACGGTCGAGGGTGGGCCCGGCGGCGTTCGCCTCGCTGTCAGGCTGCCGCTAGCCCCGGGCGGCCCGCGGTGACCCCGCCGACGATTCGGGTGCTCGTGGCGGACGACCACACCGTGGTGCGGGAAGGCATCCGTCACGTGCTGGAGGGCGAGCCCGGCTTCGAGATCGTGGCGGAGGCGTCGAGCGGGGCCGAAGTGCTCGCGCTCGCGGAGCAACACCGGCCGGACGTGGCCGTGTTGGACATTTCGATGCCGGGGGAGTCCGGCATCCAGATCGCCGCCCGGCTGCGCCAGAGCCTGCCCGAGACGCGGATCCTCATCCTGAGCATGTACGACAACACCGAGTACGTGATGGAGAGCGTGCGCGCGGGTGCGCACGGCTACATCCTGAAAGACACGGCGGCCACGGAGCTTCGGCGCGCGATCCGCGCGGTGCAGAACGGCGACGCGTTCCTGAGCCCACCGGTCGCGGGCCGGCTGACGGCGGCGGTTCGAGGCGACCTGGAGCGCGAGCGACGGACCAGTGACATCGCGTTGCTCACCGCGCGGGAGCGCGAGGTGCTGGCCGGCATCGCCCATGGTCGTACGAACAAGGAGATCGCCGCCTCGCTGGGCATCAGCCACCGCACCGTCGAGACCCATCGCGAGAGCCTGATGCGGAAGCTCCGCATCCACACGGTCGCGGGCCTCACGCGCTTCGCGCTGGGTGCCGGGCTGGCGGGCGACTGAGCCTACGCTCCCCCACCAAACTCTCTGGATCAAATGGTCGTGGATCAGCCGGGAGGCAGGATCAAGACCGGGATTGTGATGCTCAATCTGGGAGGCCCGGCCACGCTGGACGCGGTCGAGCCGTTCCTGCTCGAGCTGTTTGCGGACCGGGAGATCATTCAGCTCCCGGCGCAGAACTGGCTGGGGCCGTTCATCGCTCGACGCCGGAGCCCTGCCGTGCAGCGCCTCTACGCGGCGATCGGAGGCGGCTCGCCGATTCTCCGGCATACCGAGGCGCAAGGGCGGGGGATGATCGAGCGGCTGGACCGGCTGTCGCCCGCGACGGCGCCGCACGGCTTCTACGTGGCGTTCCGCTATGCCGTTCCGAAGAGCGAGGACGCTCTCCGCGCCATGCGGGCGGACGGCGTGGAGCGGGCGGTGGCGTTCACCCAATACCCCCAATTCTCCTGCGCCACCACCGGATCAAGTCTCAACGAGCTCTGGCGCGCCCTCGACCGCGTCGGCCTGCGTGACGCCTTCCGGTGGAGCATCATCGATCGGTGGCCGGTCCACGACGGCTTCATCGGCGCGATGACGGAGACGGTCCGCGAGGGGCTGCTCGGGTTTCCGCCCGGCGAGCGCGAGAAGGTCGTGCTGGTCTTCAGCGCGCACTCGCTTCCGATGAGCATCGTCAATCGCGGCGATCCGTACCCGCAGGAGATTGGTGCGAGCGTGGATCGGGTGATGGAGCAGTTAGGGTTCTCTCACCCCTATTTGCTCGCGTATCAGTCGGAGGTGGGCCCGGTGAAGTGGTTGGGGCCCAGCACGCAGAGCGCGATCCGCCGGCTGGGCGAGCGGGGCCACCAGCATCTGCTGATCGTGCCGATCGCGTTCACGAGCGACCACATCGAGACGCTCTCGGAGCTGGACCGTGAGTACGGCCATCTCGCGGAGCAGGTTGGGATCACCTACTACCGCAGAACCCCCGCGCTCAACGCCCGGCCGGACTTCCTCGACGCGCTCGCGGACGTGGTCCGCCGTCATCTCGACGCCGGGGTCCCGTTCGGGACGCAGTATCCGCTTCGCTGTCCCGGCTGCACCAACCCGGCCTGCCGGCAGATCGTCAACCCGGCGGGCTGACTATGGTCAAAGGGTTTCTCTGATTTTGCGGCTGGCGGGATAGAGGAGCCTCTTCACCAGCCGTTCCGCCATCTCCCGAACGAGGTCCTGCTGCCGCTCCGACAGCGGGCCAAGCTCGCTCAAGGCGCGATCGGCCTCCTCCCGCGCGAGGCGGTCGCCCAACTGGTGCAGCTCGGCCAGATGCGGGGCCGCCTCGCGGTTGCGCAACACCTTCCGGAACTGCCCCACGTCCGCCCGCACGAGGGCCTCGGCCTCCTCGAGCGCCGGTGCCGAGCCCACTGCCGCGGGACAATGCTGGAGCCGCAGGTCGTCGAGGTCGAAGAGGCGGATGCCGCGCAGGTCTCTGGCGGCCGGATCGACGTTCCGGGGAACCGCGAGGTCGAGCACGACAAGCGGCCGCTCCGGGCGAAAGCGCAGCGCTTCGGTGAGTGCCGAGCTGGAAAGCACGGGGTCTGGAGCGGCCGTCGCAGCGAACACGACGTCGGCGTTCGCCAACGCATCCGCCAGAGCGCTCCATGGACCGGTCGATGCGGTCCGGCCGGCCACGAGGGCTTCGCCACGCTCCGCGGTGCGCGCCAGCACCAGCACGCTCGCGCATGCCTCGGCCTGGATGGCGCCGAGCACGCCCTGCGCCGCCTCGCCGGCGCCGAGCACGAGAACATGCTTGTCGGCGAACGAACCGCCGGCGCACCGTTTCGCGTGCGCCACCGAGGCCGACGCGATCGAGGCCGGATGACGGCCCAGCGCGGTCTCGTGGCGGACGCGGCGGCCGGTGACAAGCGCCGCGTCGAACGCGGCATCGAGCTCCCACGTCGTGGTACCGAGCGACCGGCTCTGGTCATGGGCGCGACGGACCTGTCCCTGGATCTCGTATTCGCCGAGCACCTGGGAATCGAGGCCGGCCGCGACGAGGAAGAGGTGGGTCAGGGCGGGGAGCCCGTCTCGCCGATACACAGCCCGCGGATCGAGGGGTAACCCCCGCTCCCGCGCGAAGGCACGCAGACCGCCCTCGTGATCGTGATCCCCCCACCAATACAGCTCGAGACGATTGCAAGTGGAAAGCACGACGAGCGAGCGGCCGGCCTGGTGCTCTCGATCGAGCCAGACCTGGACCGCGTCCGGGGAGAGGACCAGCCTCTCCCGGACGGTAACATCGGCGGTATGATGGCTGACGCCGGCGAGGTGAAACGGCATCGAGGTTGACACTGCTTCAAGCCTACGCCTGCCCGCCCCCGGAGGGCAATCCGGACGCGGCCCAGCCAGGGGTCCGTAGGATTACGGACGTTGCTTACTGCCCGACTTTGACCTGGATCTCCTTCGGCCGCGCCCGCTCGGCCTTGGGGATGACGCCGGTCTGTGATTTCGGGGATCGGCACCTGTGCCGACCGGCGACCCTTCGCAATGCAGCCGACGTGCCCGTCGGAGAGGCTCAGAGTCGGTCAAACTGACCGACCGAGGACTAAGGGAACCTTCACGCCCTCCCGAACAGTCTCCCGAACACACCGGTCGTTCCGGTCACCGACGCGAAGGCGGCCCCCAGCTCGCCCATGGATCGGAAACGGGCCGCCGGGTCGAACGCCAACGCTCGATCGATGACCGCCTCGAGCTTCGCGGGTAGCTCGGGCCGAACCGCACGCAACCGCAGCGGCTCACCCTTGAGCCGGGCGAGCATCATGTCCTGCGGGCTCTTGCCTCCGAACGGCAGCCGGCCGGTGAACATCTCGAACGCCAGCACGCCGAGCGCGAAGACGTCGCTCCGGCCGTCGAGCGGCTTTCCGCGGATCTGCTCCGGACTCATGAACTCGGGCGTGCCCAGCACGATGCCGGTCTGGGTAAGCTTGACGACCTCGGGCTCGGCGCGCCGTTCCTTCGCCAGCCCGAAGTCCATCACCACCGCGCGGGTCCCATCGGCGACTTTTGCGTCCGGGACGAGCATGACGTTCTCCGGCTTGAGATCGCGATGAACGATCTCGAGCTCGTGCGCGTGCTCGAGTCCGCGGCAGATCTGCAGCAGCAGCGCGATTCCCTCGGCCACGCCCAAGGGCCCCTGTCGAATCTCGTGCTCGCTCAGGGGCTCGCCCGGCAGGTAGGGCATCACCAGATAGATGAGCCCCTCGGGGGTCTCACCGATCCCGAGGATGGAGCAAACATTCGGGTGGTCGAGGCGCATGGCGATAGCGGCTTCGCGTCGCAGCCGCTCGGCCGAGCCGGGGTCCCGAACGAGCCGGGGCGAGAGCACCTTCAGCGCGACGTCCCGGTCGGCATTGACGTCGTGCGCGAGGTATACGTACGACATGCCGCCTTCGCCCAGGCGCCGCTCGATTCGGTACCGTCCGCCCACGGTCTGGCCGGTGAGGCTGGTATAGACTGGATCGGAGGGCTCGGCCGCTCGTTCAATAGCCCGGACGCGTGCGGTGTTCCCGCTGTCGAGCGGCCCCGGAGCCACTTCGACGAGTGGGGTACCGTCCCTCGGGCAGAACCGGGCGGGCGCGGCGTAGTGGTTGTGACAACGCGGACACCGGCGGTTGGTCAATCGCTGAACCGGTTGCGGCCGTCGATCTTGGCGCGATAGAGATGGCCGTCCGCCAGCTTGAGCAGCGACTGTCCGTCGGTCACTCGGCTGTCGGGATATGACGCCATGCCGACGCTGATGGTGACGTGGACCGGACGCCCGGGGTCGCCGAAGTCGTTGGCCGCGACCCGCCGGAGAATGCGCTCGGCAAAGTTGCGGGACTCGGCGACCGTGGTCTCCGGGAGGAGCACCACGAACTCCTCGCCGCCGTAGCGGGCCAGCACGTCCACCGATCGCTGCTCCCGCTTGAGCAGATTCGCGAGCTGCTTCAGCACCTTGTCTCCCACGAGGTGTCCGAAGCTGTCGTTGATCTGCTTGAAGTTGTCGATGTCTATCATCATGACCGTGAGCCGGGTGGCATACCGGGCGGCGCGATCCATTTCCTGCTCCAGCTTCTGCATCAGCGCCCGGCGGTTGTACACCGCCGTGAGCGGGTCGGTCTCCGCCAGCTGTCGCATCTGCTCCTGGCCGAGCACCGCGTGCTCGAGGTCGTACGCCTTCTCGATCGCGGCCACGGCCGAGCGGATCACCTGATCGGCGAAGAGGAGATCGTCATCGGTGAGCGGGCCGTCGTCGGGGTTGGTCCGGAGAAAGAAGACGCCCGCCGGGTGGTCTCGCAGCGAGAATCGGACGCAGATCGCGGACCTGGTCGGCACCGGTCGGCCCTCGGCCTCCCAGGCATCCCGGACCTCGCTGTAGAGCGGGTCGGTGACCACATCGCGCGCGAGCACGACGTCGCCCGATGCCATGCAGTGGCGGATCTCGGGGTACCGCCGGAGATCAACCGGCAGGTTGTGCAAGGTCGGATTTTCGTAGGCGGCGATCACCGTGGCTCCGTCGTCGTCCGGCCCACCAAGGATGATCGAGCAGCGGGAGATGTTGAGCGCCTGCGCCACCCGCCGCACCAGAATCTGGTAGATCTCGTCCGGCTTGAGCGACGTCGTCACCTCGGTCATGATGTCCATCATGGCCGACCGGTTCCTGGCCTCCCGACGCGCCTGGTTCAGCTGGCGTCCGACCCTGAGCTGGGCCTTCACGCGCGCCAACAATTCCTTCATCCGAAACGGCTTGGGAATGAAGTCGTTGGCGCCGAGGCCAAGCGACCGGACGGTGGCTTCCTCCGGCGGCATGGAGGAGATCATGAGGACCGGCAAGTCCTTGAAGCGCTCGTCCCCTTTGAGCCGACCCAGCAGCTCGAGTCCGTCCACCTTGGGCATCATGATGTCGAGGAGCACGAGATCGAAGGGCTCGGTCTCCAGCCGCTCGATCAGGTGCTCGCCGCCGGGGACGGTCGTGACGTCGTACCCGTTCTCCTTGAGGATCCACCAGAGGGTCCGGGAAAGGGCCGGGTCGTCGTCGGCGACTAGGATCTTGGGGGCTTGGCTCATGGGCGGGCGTGCACCAGACGCTGGAAGACGGCAGGATCCACGTTGCCTCCGGTCGCCACGGCCACCACGACGCCTTCGGCCGGGACCAGGCCGGCGAGCAGCGCGGCCGTGGTCACCGCGCCGGACGGCTCGAGGGAGAGCCGGGCCCGCTCGTAAAGATGCCTCATGCCCGCTCCGATCTCCAACTCGGTCACCTGGACCGCTTCCCGGACGACGGGGCTCAGCACCTCCCAGGTCAGCGTGCCGATCGACCGGGTCAGCAGTCCGTCGGCAATGCTCTGAGTCCCGGGCAGGGATACCGGTGCCCCGGCGGCCAGCGCCGCGGACAGCTTCGCGGCCCCCGCGGGCTCGACGCCGATGACACGCACGCCGGGCTTCAGTGCGGCCACGGCCGCGCAGATGCCGGCGAGCAACCCCCCGCCTCCCACCGGAACGAGCAGGGTCGTCACCTCCGGCGCGTCTTCCAGGATCTCGAGACCGCAGGTGGCTTGACCCGCGATCACGTCCGGATGATCGAACGGCGGCACGAGGGTCAGACCCTCGTCCCGGGCCATGGCTTCCGCTCGTTCGGTCTGCTCCGGCGAGCGGGTCCGCCCCGCAAAGACGATGTCGGCGCCCTGCTCGCGGATCGCGTTCACCTTGATGGCAGCCGCGGACTCCGGCATCACCACGACGGCGCGGACGCCGAATGAGCGCGCGCTCCACGCGAGCGCGAGCCCGTGATTGCCGCTCGATGAGGTGACGACGCCCCGCCGACGCCCGTCGCCCAGGCGCGCGACGGCGGTGTAGGCCCCGCGAAGCTTGAACGCACCGATGGGCTGGAGCTGCTCGCACTTGAGCAGGAACGACGTCGCGCCCCGACCCGGGACGGGCACGAGGGGCGTTCGCACCGTCACGCCCTGCAGCGTGCGCGCGGCATCCCGGATGTCCGCGAGCGACGGACCGGTCATGCGCGCGGGGTCACTCCTCGGCGCTGGGCACCTCTTCCTCGCCGGCGACCTCATCGGTCCCGCTTTCCTCTTCCTTCGCGACCCGCGACACGTCCACGACCGCGTCACCCGAGTCGAGGTTCATGACCCGGACGCCCTGGGTGTTGCGGCCGATGACCCGGATGCCGTCCACCGGCACGCGGATGATGATACCGTGACGGGTGATCATCATGAGCTCGTCGTCCGGCTGGACTTCCTTGAGCGCCACACACGGCCCGGTCTTGTCCGTCACCTTGAAGGTGATGATCCCCTTGCCGCCGCGCTTCTGCACGCGGTACTCGCTCAGCTCGCTGCGCTTGCCGAAGCCCTTCTCGCTCACCACGAGGAGCGTGGCGTCGCGGCGGATGACCACCATGCCGATCACCGCGTCGTCCTTCACCAGCTCGATGCCCTTCACGCCGGTGGCCACGCGGCCCATGTCTCGCACGTCGCCCTGGTGGAACCGGATGCTCATGCCCTCGCGGGTCGCGAGCACCACGTCGCTCGTCCCGTCACAGATCTGCACGTCGATCAGCTCGTCGCCGTCGTCGACGTTGATCGCCCGGATCCCCGCGGTTCGCACGTTGCCGTACTCGGAGAGCGCCGTCTTCTTCACCGTGCCCTGACGGGTCGCGAAGATCAGGAACTGCTCGGGCGAGAATTCCCGCACGCGGACCAGGGCCGCGATCTGCTCGTCCGGCTTCATCGCGATGCAGTTCACGATCGGCTTGCCGCGCGCGGCCCGGCCTGCCTGCGAGATTTCGTGGACCTTGAGCCAGTAAACGTGGCCCTTGTCGGTGAAGAACAGGATGTAGTCATGGGTGCTCGCGATGAACAGGTGCTCCACCCAATCGTCTTCCTTCAGGTCGGCCCCATTCAGGCCGCGGCCCCCGCGCCGCTGGCGACGGTAGGTCGAGACCGAGATCCGCTTGATGTAGCCCGAGTGCGACATGGTGATCACCATGTCCTCTTCGGCGATCAGATCCTCGACGGTGAACTCGCCCTGGTCCGCGACGATCTCGGTGCGGCGGTTGTCGCCGAACTTTTCCGCGATCTCCGCCATCTCCGCCTTGAGAATGCCCATCCGCTTGGGCTTGGACCCGAGGATGCTCTTGAGGTCCTTGATCGTGCCCCGAACCTCCTTGAGCTCGGCCTCGAGCTTCTCGATTTCCAGGCCGGTGAGCTTGGCGAGACGCATGTTGAGAATCGCGTCGCTCTGCTTCTCGGAGAGTCCGAAGCGCTTGCGGAGCCGCGCATCGGCGTCGGGCACGTCCTTCGACTTCTTGATGAGCTCGACGATCTCGTCGATGTGGTCCACCGCGATCTTGAGACCCTCGAGGATGTGCTCCCGGGCCTCCGCCGCTTCGAGATCGAACTTGGTCCGCCGGACGACGACGTCGTGCCGGTGCTCCACGAACCGCTCGAGCAGCTGCCTCAGGTTCATGACCTTCG
>DATBQV010000271.1:0-2061 GCA_036560625.1 Gemmatimonadales bacterium | reverse complement strand
GGACGGGGCTCCGCTTCTCCGCGTAACCGACCTGGTGAAGTACTACCAGAGCGGCGGCATGTTCGCGCGGCCGGGCCCGCCGGTCCGCGCGGTGGACGGCGTCTCGTTCGAGATCGGCCGCGCGGAGACCCTCGGCCTCGTCGGCGAATCGGGCTGCGGCAAGTCGACCGTCGGCCGGACCGTTCTGCGGCTGCAGGAGCCGACGTCGGGCCGAGCGGTCTTCGACGGCGCCGACATCTTCGCGCTCGATCGCGGCGACCTCCGCCTGCTCCGGCGCCGCATGCAGATCGTTTTCCAGGACCCGTACAGCTCGCTCAACCCCCGCATGCGCATCGGCTCGGCGGTGGCCGAGGGCATCGAGATCCACCGGCTGGCGCCCAAGGCGGAGATTCCGGGACGCGTCGCCGCGCTGCTCGAAGAGGTCGGGCTGGACCCCGCCTTTGCCCGACGGTACCCGCACGAGTTCTCCGGAGGCCAGCGCCAGCGCATCGGCATTGCCCGCGCCCTGGCGGTGCAACCGTCGTTCATCGTGTGCGACGAGCCGGTATCGGCGCTGGACGTCTCGGTCCAGGCCCAGGTGCTCAACCTGCTGGCGGACCTGCAACGCCACCGCGGGCTGTCGTACCTCTTCATCGCGCATGACCTCGCGGTCGTGCGCCAGGTCGCCCAGCGGGTCGCGGTGATGTACCTCGGGAAGATCGTGGAGACGGGTCCGACGGAGGCTCTGCTGCGGGAGCCGCGGCATCCCTACACCGTGGCGTTGCTCTCGGCAGTGCCGGAGCCCGATCCGGCCGGGAAGAAGCGCCGGGTGGTGCTGGCGGGTGATCCGCCGAGTCCGTCGGCGCCGCCGCCGGGGTGCCCGTTCCACCCCCGCTGCTTCCACCCGGCCAAGAGCGAGCGCTGCCGGACCGAGCCACCCGTGCTCCGGCACGTGGGTGCGAGCCAGGTCGCCTGCCACTACGCGGAGACGCCGCCCGCCCCGCCGCCCGCGGCCGGCCCGAGCGGCGGTGCGCCGCTATCGCCCGTCTGACCCCGACCCGCGCGCACCCGGCTGCGGTGCGTATTCGGCAAGCAGGATCTGGACGGTCTCTCCCTCACACTCGAAGCGCGCCCCGACGGTAATCGGCCCCGGCAGCTGACGCGCGGCGGCGTCGCACCCGGCGCGGAGCCGGGGCAGCCCGAGCGCGCACGGCTCCGGCAGCAGCGCCTTGAGATTGCCGGCGACCATGTTGGGGGCCGCTTAGGGCGCAAGCCGAAGGGCGTGGTACAGCTCGTCCATCTGCTCCGGGCTCGGCGGCGCATCAGCCTCAACCCACCAGCGAAGCATCCCGAACAGCGCACCGGCGAATCCATGGGCCAACGCCAGCCGGGCCGCGTCACTGCCCGTGGACGCCGGGCCGGCCGCAAGCCGGCGTGCGATGGTGCGGCTCAAGACGCTGGTGCCCGCCTGATAGACGCGGTCCAGCATGTGCGCCCTGACCAACGCACGGTGGAACTCCGCCAGCTCGCCGACATGGCGAAACAGCTCGCGCACGGGCGCCAACCGGCCGACCGGTGCGCCGTCCCGGTCCATTTCCTGGTCGAGCATCGCGAGCAGACCCTCGAAGCTCCGCAGCAGCAGGTCATCCTTCCCGCGGTAGTGCGCGTAGAACGTGGAGCGACCGACGTCGGCGCGGTCGAGCAGATTCTGAATCGTGATGGCGTCGTAGCGCTTCTCGAGCACCAGCTCGATCAACGCAGCGATCAGGGCGTGCCGCGTGCGCCGTACCCGGCGATCAGCGTCGGCCGCCCGCCCCCCGGCGTGGGCGAGCCGCAGAACAACCCGGCCCCTCTTGTTCGGAAGCGAACGGTTCTGCCGAGACTGGACGTTGATCGCAGCGCCTGCCCGATCGATCATGGATCGCATGATTCCTCCCACACCGAGACTCGCCCCGTGAAACGTGACGTGCCGAGCGGAACCGTGCTGATCGTGGGCGCCGTGACCACCATGGTGGTGATGGCCTTCCACCCGACCGGCCAAACCCCAATCACCCGGGAGAACTTTCCGAGCCAGGCTCTGCT
>DATBQV010000270.1:0-2269 GCA_036560625.1 Gemmatimonadales bacterium | reverse complement strand
TCGCGCCCGCCGGGACTCCTCGCTGAACGCCTACCGCACCGGATCGCGCCTGTCTGCCTCCGCGGCCCCTCCTGCCTGCGTGGCCCTCTACCTAGCCGTCGCCCCGTGAGGTGAGAGCGCGACCGGACCGCCCTGCGGTGCAGCGCTCCGAGCCGCGAGCGCCCGGAACGTGAGCAGGTGGAGGATGATGCCGAGCGGGACGGCGAAGGTGGGGATGAGCACGAGTGGATACGCGGTCAACGCGCCCGCCGGTTCGATTGCGGTTCCCGGACGGAAAAGGAGTAGCAGGTACCCGGTGCCGAGTCCGACGGCACTCAACAAATCGATCAGGCCGAACGTGTTCCAGGCGAGGCCGAGCAGCCGAGCGCCGCGCACGCGGCGCGCGAGGGCCAACGCCGCGAGCGGCGCGGTGATGCCGACGGCGACGTCGCCCCAGCCCGCGGGCAGGGCAAAGTGCGCAGGGAGGGTGCCGATGGCCCAGAGCGGAATGAAGATGAGGCCGATGAGGCGGAAGACCTGAGTCGCGACGAGTCGCTCGACGGGAATCGCCGCGACGGTGCGGCGCCACGTGTCGGACAGAATCAGCGCGCCGACTACGAGCAGGAACGCTCCGCCACCGAAGAGGGGAAACGCGATCGGGACGACGCTGCGGCCGGTGGCGTCGACCGGGATTGTCGACGGTGCGCTGGCCAGGGCAAGCACCAGCCAGGCGCCGAGCACGACGGCGCTCGTGAGCGTGACGCGGCGGCGAGCCACTGGAGTCAGGTCCGCGGCCTCGGCGGCGCGGAACACGACGCGGCCGAGCCAGACGGCGAGACCGAACACCAGGGCCAGCACGATCGGAGTGACGTAAGGCGGAATGAACGGGCGCATGGGGACCTCCTCGGGTTAGTGCTCGCCGGCGGCTTCGAGGCCGACGGCGATGGTACGACTCAGGTCGCGCTGGAGCCGGCCCCAGGTCTCCGGTCCGAGCGCGTCGGTGACGCGGCCGTGCGCGGTGGCCCAGAGCGGCTCCGCCTCGGCGAGCTTGCGCTCGCCGCGCGGGGTGAGGGAAACGAGACGGACCCTGCGGTCGGCGCCGGCGGCGGTGCAGACCAGCTTCTCGCGCTCGAGCGGGCGGAGGTTCCGGGTGAGGGTCGTGCGGTCCATGCCCAGGACCTCGGCGAGCGCCGAGAAGGAGAGGCCGCCGGTGCGGCCGATGAGGCGGAGCAGGGTGAACTGGGTGCCCCGGAGTCCGGTCGGCGCCAGGATGTGGTCGTAGAGCTGGGTGATGGTGCGGGCGGCCTTCCGCAGGTGAAAGCAGACGCAGCCGGCGGAGACGTTGGCGAGGGCAGCGGGGATCCGGGATTCGTCAGTGCTCATATGGGTGTATATACACATATTATCGCGATGGCGCAAGGGGAGCGGGGCTCAAGCGGGCAGCGCGGGCGGCCGATACTGGGGGAGATGGGTGGTAGTGTGTCGCGAGGGCGTGCGCGGTGGTTCGAGTGGCCGCGCGGGCGGCGACTGGTTGACGATCCTCAGGCGGCCCGGTACTTTACGCGCTCTCGGAGGGGCTGTAGCTCAGCTGGGAGAGCGCTGCAATCGCACTGCAGAGGTCAGGGGTTCGACTCCCCTCAGCTCCATACAATTGAAGGTTGACTGCCCCTTGGTGTAACTGGCAACACGCCTGACTCTGGATCAGGAGAGTCCTGGTTCGAGCCCAGGAGGGGCAACTGAAAGCCTTGCAACGAGCTTCGTTGTGGGGCTTTCGACTTTTTCCGCTCCCCTGTTGTGTGCTTTGTTGTGAGTCTTTCTGAAACGAAACTCAGGACCTGCTCGCCAGCCGCATCGTCGGGTTCAGTACTACTCGATGGTCTCCGGATCGGTCTGGAGGTACGAGGCCAGCAGGGTCGGCGTATCCCTCCAGCCGCCCGCCGCCGCCAGATCGTTGATCGGATACCCCTTCCGCTCGGTGGCCCACTTCCGCCGGAGTGCGTGCCAGAGACTCCCCGGCTCCTTCTCGATCTTGCTCTGTACCCCGATTCGACGAGGCACTTTGGGAAGGGTAGTTTGACTTCTCAAGGGAGGGTCGTCGGATGGAGACGCATCGGCGGGGAGCGGATGGGCGGCGGCTGTTTATGGCCCCGTTCAAGCAGGAGCAGCTGGCCCGGGTGGCCCGGCAGGAGCTGACGCTCGCGGAGCTGGCCCGCGAACTGTCGGTCTCGCCGTCGGTGGTCCGGCGCTGGCACCGGCTGAGCACGGCCGGGAGCTCGGCGGCGGTCGGGGC
>DATBQV010000269.1:0-6385 GCA_036560625.1 Gemmatimonadales bacterium | reverse complement strand
CGACGGGCCAGGGAGTAGCCGTTGGTGTGCAGTCCGGTCGATGCATAGCCGAGCAGCACGTCGCCCGGAACGATCCGGTCGCCGTGCAGCGCGTCCTCGGCCTCGACGATGCCGATGATCGTACCGGCGAGATCGAACGTCCCCGCGCGATACAGCCCCGGCATCTGCGCGGTCTCTCCGCCGGCGAGCGCCATCGCGTGCGCGCGGCAGGCGCGGGCGATGCCCTCGACGATCGCGGCCGTCTGGTCGACCGTGAGCCCGGCCCCGGCAACGTAGTCCATGAACGCGATCGGCCTGGCGGCATGAACCAGGATGTCGTTCACGCTGTGATTGACCAGGTCTTCGCCGACCGTGTCGAGCCGGCCCGCCTGGATCGCGACGAGCACCTTGGTCCCGACGCCGTCGGTGCTCAGCACCAGCACCGGATCCCGCATTCCCGGCGGAATACGGACCATGCCGCCGAAGGCGCCCACTTCCCCAAGGGACAGCGTGGTCCGCGTGCCGGCCACGAGCCGCTCGATGCGGTCCTTGGCCGTCTCGGCGCCGGCGAGATCCACGCCGGCCGCAGCGTACTGCCCGCCGCCGCGTCCCTCGCTCACGGCACCAGCTCGGCCAGCGCGACGTGCGTCAGATCGCGGAACGTCCGCACACGACGCTGCACGTCGATCAGCGTGACGCCCTCGAATCCGCGGATCCCGAAATGGGAGACGGCGTACGACCCCATCGCGGCGCCGTAGACCATGGCGCTGCGAAGGCTTTCGTCGCTCAGCGTACCCATGCGCGCGAGGTACCCCATGAACCCGCCGGCGAACGCATCGCCGGCACCGGTGGGATCGAAGACCTCCTCGAGCGGGAACGCCGGCGCGTAGAAGGTGCGGCCCGGCTCCATCAGCAACGCGCCGAACTCGCCCTGCTTGACCACGAGCCGCTTGGGACCGTGCGCGAGGATCCAGCGGCCGGCCCGGTGAATGTTCCAGTCGCCCGACAGCTCGCGCGCCTCGCCGTCGTTCACCATCAGCAGGTCGACACGCTCGAGCAGAGCGATCAGCGCGTCCTTCTTGCTCTGGATCCAGTAGTTCATCGTGTCGCAGACGACGAACTTCGGATGCGCGACTTGCTCCAGCACGCCGAGCTGCAGCTCGGGATCGATGTTGCCGAGGAAGAGGTAGTCGGCCGAGCGGAACGAAGCGGGGAGCTTCGGGTGGAAGTCCGCGAACACGCCCAGCCGGGTCTCGAGCGTCTCCCGACTCTGAAGATCGTACGAGTACTTGCCCTTCCAGCGGAAGCTCTCGCCGTCGGCCCGCTCCACGCCGGACCAGTCGATGCCGCGCGGCGTGAGCGCTTCCAACTGGGCCCACGGATAGTCGCGGCCGACGACGCCCACGACCTTCACCGGATGCAGGAGCGAGCCCGCGACGCTGAAGTAGACGGCCGAACCGCCCAGCACGTCCGCCGTGGCGCCGAAGGGCGTGAACACCGAATCCAGGGCGATGCTGCCGACGACAAGCAGGCTCATCCGGTCACATCCGATCGGGGGCGGTGATGCCGAGGAGCGCGAGGCCGTTGGCGAGCACCACCCGGGCGGCGCGCGCCAGAAGCAGCCGGGCCTGCTCCGTGGATTCGCCCTCCGGCGCGCCCACGGCCCGCGTATGGTGATACCACCCGTGCACGGCGGTCGCCAGCTGCTGGAGATAGTTGGTCACGCGGTGCGGCTCACGCTCGCGGGTGGCGCGGTCCACGATCTCGGGAAAAAGACCGAGCTTCTTGAGCAGCTCCTGATCCTCCGGTGCCGGGAGGGCGGCCAGCTCGAGCGTCCCGATCACGGAGTCGGGCGGCCGTCCCGCGGTCCGGAAGATTCCGCACAGCCGGGCATGCGCCATCTGGACATAGAACACGGGGTTCTCGTCCGTCTGCCGCTTGGCCAGCTCGATGTCGAAGACGAGCGGGGAGTCGCCCGGCCGCATGAGGAAGAAGTAGCGCGCCGCATCCACGCCTACTTCGTCCACGAGGTCGCGCAGGGTGATGAACTCCCCCGAGCGCTTCGACATCTTCACCTCTTCTCCGCCCCGCACAACCTTCACGAGCTGGAGGATGGCCACGTCGAAGAAGTCGGGCGGGAGCCCCAGCGCGGCGAGCACCGACCGCATCCGGGGGACGTACCCGTGGTGATCCGCGCCCCATACGTCAATGGCGTGGTCGAACCCCCGGCGACGCTTGTCCACGTGGTACGCAATGTCGGGCACGAGATAGGTGAGCGACGCGTCGCTCTTTCGGAGCACGCGATCCTTGTCGTCCCCGAAGCTGGTGGTGCGGAGCCAGAGCGCACCGCCCTCCTCATACGTGAGGCCCTTCTCGGCCAGCAGGACCAGGACGCTGTCCACGAGCCCGCGCTCGTAGAGAGACTGCTCCGAGGTGAACACGTCGAAGTGCACCCCGAAGTCCGCCAAGTCACGGTCCTGCTCCTCCCGCTGCATGCCGAGCGCGATCGCCCGGCACTGGCGAATGCCTTCCTCCGCCGGAAGATCGGCGAAGTCCCGGCCCCGCTCGCGCAGCACCTGCTCGGCCGCCTCCACGAGGTAGAGCCCGTGATAGCCGCCGTCGGGAATCGCCGCCTCCCGGCCCAGGGCGTTCTGGATTCGCGCCCAGAGCGACAAGGCGAGCTTGTCGATCTGAACTCCGGCGTCGTTGATGTAGAACTCGCGGGCAACCGAATGGCCGGTCCATTGGAGCAGCGATGCCAGCGCATCGCCGTACGCCGCGCCGCGCCCGTGGCCCACGTGCAGCGGCCCGGTGGGGTTGGCCGAGACGAATTCGACGTTCACCTTGAGGCCGACACCGAACTCGTTTCGGCCGTAGGCGGGGCCGCGCTCGAGGATCTGCCGGACTACGAGGGCCAGCTGGTCTTCCGCCAGCCAGAAGTTGATGAAGCCCGGTCCGGCAATCTCGACCTTGGAAACCACCGACGCCGGCAGCGCGACCATGGCGATCACCCGCTCCGCCATCTGCCGCGACTTCACCTTGTCGAGCCTGGCGAGCACCATGGCCAGGTTGGTGGCGAGATCGCCGTGGCCAGCGTCCCGCGGACGCTCCAGCACGAACGCCACGCCCGGATGCCCCAACTGCTCGGTCACCCGGGCCAGCGCCGCCTTGATGACCTCGCTCACTCGGGAGCCTTCTTGCCGGCCGGCTGGTCGGGCTTGGGCTTTGTCTCGGCCTTGGGTTCGGTCTTGGACTCGGTCTTGGCCTCGGTCTTGGTCTCACCCTTTGGCGCCGGCTTCTCGCCTTCGGGCGTCTTCCTCGGCCCTTTCCCGTCCTTACCGTAATCGGTGATGTAGAAGCCGCTGCCCTTGAAGACGAGGCCGGCGCCGCCCGAGATCTTCCGGGTCGCCGGCTTGCCGCAGACGGGGCACTTGACCCGCGACTTGTCGCTCATCTTCTGGAGCTTCTCGAACGCATGCCCCGAGGGGCATTCGTACTCGTACGTCGGCATGATGAGGCGAGGTCCTAAGTGAAATCGGCAGACAAACTTAGCGGGGAAATGGCGAAAGGGGAACGGGCGTCACAAGTCCCGCAGTGCGTCCAACTCGAGCAAGTGCTCGCGATCCTTCGGGCGGTTCGCCGCGCGCTTCGCGGCGATCAGCTGGGCCAGGCTGAGCACACGCACGCCTCCAGACGGTAGATCGACCTTCATTGTCGCCGGAAGAGCCTTGGCGTACGTCCCGACACCCTGCACAACAGCCAGCAAGTCGAGGAAGCCGCAGTCCGTGGCCAGGGTCAACACCTCCGTCCCCCGAAGCGTTTGAGCGTCCATGATGAACGGAAGCCCCGGCTCCACGCCCCTGGGGTATGCGTGCCATCCGGCCAGCAGAGCCGAGAGCCGGTCCAGATTGTCCGGGGCGGTGTCGAACAAGATGTCGAGATCGTCGGTGACGCGGCGCGACCCGTGTACCGCGGCCGCGACTCCACCGACGATGATGAACCGGACGCCGGCGCCGGTGAGACCGCCCACGAGATCGAGAAGCGTCATTCCGCCCGTCGCCCCGCGCGCAGAGCCGCCACCAGCCGCTGGTTCGCGTCGAGGGCTACGAGTCGCTCGGCAGGCGAGAGGCGGAGGCCCGCCTTCAACGCATCGAGATCGAGGCCGTATCGGGCGGCGGCCCGGATGCCTCCGCCCTTCCGGCTCGCGGGAGGCCGGCCCGCCCCGCGGGGAGGGTCGTCCCGGAGACGCGCCTGTCGAAGGGAGAACTGGCTGACGTACCGCGGGACATCGACCCGGAGCCCGGTGATCGCCGACGGATCGCGCCACCGAACCGCGGCCGGTGGGTGCACGGCCAAAGCCTCGGTCGCCCGGTCGACGGCGGTCTTGAGCGAGAGGCCGTGCTGCTCCAGCAGGCGGGCCAGGCCCAGGGTCCGGGCGAGCGGCTCGGTGTAGCGGAGCGGCCGCCCCAGGACGCTCAGGGCGTTCTGGCACCACTTGGGGGGGGCTCCCACGAGGATGGCAAAGGCAGCCAGCGTCATGCCATAATATACCTAATTTATAGGTATATTACTAGCACCTAGGCGGCAGGTCGGAAGGTCCCCCACACCGCCCGGAGCCGGTCGCTGATCTCCCCCAACGTCGCCCGGGCCCGCACAGCATCGATGATCGGCGCCACCAGCGGCACCTTCCCCGCTCCCGCCTCCGCCACCGCGCCGAGCGCCCGCTCTACCGCCCCGGCGTCTCGGCGGGCTCGCACGGTCGCCAGCCGCTCCCGCTGCCGTGCCTCCAGCTCGGGGAAGTTGGGGATCTCGATTGCGGGCGGCGCCGAATCGTCGGTGAAGCGATTGACGCCGACCACGGTGAGCGCCCCCGACTCCTGCGCTTGTTGGTGGGCGTAGGCACTCCGGGCAATGGCCTCCTGATAGAACCCCTTCTCGATGGCCGTGGCGGCCCCGCCCAGACGGTCCACCTCTTCGACCAGCGCTCGCGCCTCCCGCTCGATCCGGTCGGTCAGGGCCTCGACATACCAGCTCCCCGCGAGCGGATCCACCACGCTCCCGAGTCCGGTCTCGTATCCCAGGACCTGCTGGGTCCGGAGCGCCAGCGTGGCGGAGTCTTCGGTCGGCAGCGCCAGCGCCTCGTCGAACCCGTTGGTGTGGAGCGACTGCGTGCCTCCCAGCACGGCGGCCAGTGCCTGGTAGGCGACACGCACGATGTTGTTCATCGGCTGCTGCGCCTGGAGCGTGACGCCCCCGGTCTGGGTGTGGAACCGGAGCCGGGCCGTGGCGTCGTCGGCCCCGAACCGCTCCCGCACCAGGCGGGCCCAGAGTCTGCGCGCGGCCCGGAACTTCGCGGCTTCCTCGAAGAGGTCGTTGTGGCTGGCGAAGAAGAAGGAGAGCCGAGGCCCGAAGGCGTTCACGTCGAGCCCGGCCGAGACCGCCACCGACACGTACTCCAGCGCGTTGGCGAGCGTAAAGCCGATTTCCTGCACCGCCGTCGCGCCCGCCTCCCGCATGTGGTACCCGCTGATCGAGATCGGGTTGAAGCTCATGCCCTCGCGCGTCACGAATCCGAAGATGTCGGCGGCGAGCCGAAGGGACGGGCCGGCGGGATAGATGTACGTCCCGCGGGCGACGTACTCCTTGAGCACGTCGTTCTGCACGGTGCCGGTGAGCCGGGTGCGGGACACGCCCTGCTCCTCGCCCACGACCACGTACATGGCGAGCAGAATCGCCGCCGTGGCGTTGATGGTCATGGAGGTTGAGACTCGGTCGAGCGGAATGCCGCGGAAGAGCGCGGCGAGATCGTCCACCGTGTCGATCGCCACGCCGACTCGACCGACTTCTCCCCGCGCGGAGGCGTTGTCGGAGTCGAAGCCCATCTGGGTGGGCAAGTCGAACGCGACGGAGAGACCGGTTTGTCCGGCGGCCAGCAGCTTCTGGAACCGCGCGTTGGTCTCCTCGGCGGTGCCAAAGCCGGCGTACTGCCGCATGGTCCAGAGCCGGCCCGTGTACATGTCGGGGTACACCCCCCGGGTGAAGGGGAACGCCCCGGGCTGTCCCAGATCGCGGTCCGGGTCCCCGGTCCAGTCTCCGGGGCCGTAGACCTTCGTCACAAAGCGGGTGTGGAGACCGGCGCGGAGGGGCGGCCCGCGGCGCGGCGGATGGTGTCGGCCACGAAGCCGACGTCCTCGCGCGAGCCGATGATCAACGGGGTGCGCTGGTGCAAGGAGTCGGGCACCATGTCGAGGATCCGGTTGAGGCCGTCGGTGGCGGAGCCCTCCGCCTGCTCGGCGATGAAGGCCATCGGGCTGGCCTCGTACAGCAGCCGGAGCTTGCCCCGCGGATTCTTCGTGTCACCCGGATAGAGGAAGATGCCGCCCGCGATGAGGTTCCGGTGAAAGTC
>DATBQV010000268.1:0-10182 GCA_036560625.1 Gemmatimonadales bacterium | reverse complement strand
CTTCTTACCTCTCACTCATCTCGATAAGTCGCTTCCACTGCTCCGCCGTCGCCGGCACGACCGAGAGCCGGCCCATGCGCACAAGCGCGAGGTCCGCGAACGCGGGATCCGCCTTCACCGCCTTGAGCGACACCGGGTGCTTGAGCGGCCGCACGTACTCAACGTCCACCACGACGAGCTTCGGGTCGTCGCCCTTGGGATCGGGATACGCCGCGCGCACAACCCGCGCGAGGCCCACCGCGGCCTTCTCGTCCCCCGTGTGGTAGATCAGGACGGGGTCGCCGACGGCCATCTCGCGCAGATGCCGGAGAGCGAGGGGATTCGTCACGCCATCCCAGACCGCGCGCCGCTCGCTCGCGAGGCGGTCGAAGGAGTACGCCGAGGGCTCGGTCTTGAGTATCCAGCCGCCGTGCATGATGATGGTCGCCCGGCCTATTTGCCTGGAGGGGTCTCGCGCCGCTCGACGGTCGTGACGCCCTTCACCCGGCGCACGGCTTTGAGCACCTTCGCGAGGTGCGGCAGGTTGTCCACTTCCACGAAGATGGTACCGAAGACGGACCCGTCCTTGGTGTGCAGGTCGGCGCCCTTGATGTTCGTGCCGGTCTGGCTGATCGCTTCCATGAGGTCGGCGTACAGGCCGCGGCGGTCGTCCGCGTTCACGGCCAGGCGCACGCGGAAGGCCTCGCCTTCGACCTCCTGCCAGTCGATCTCGACGCGTCGCTCGTCGGCCGCGAGCGTGAGGAGATTCGGGCAGTCGGCCCGATGGATCGAGATGCCCCGCCCCTGGGTCACGTATCCCACCACCTGATCACCCGGCACCGGCTGGCAACATTGGGCGTAGCGGACCATAAGCCCGTCGACGCCCTGGATCTTGATGCCCCGGCCGAGCCGGATGCGGTCGATGACCCGCCCGAACACGGTGGGCTTGGGCTCCTGGAGGGCGTCGGGCGGCAGATCGGGAAACAGGGCGCGGATGACCTGCCCCAGCGCAACATCCCCCCGCCCGACCGCGATCTCGAGTCCCCGGGCATCGGCCAGCGAGAGCGCTTCGGCGGCCCGTTCCAGCCGCTCCCCGTCGGGCTGCTCCAGCCGCCGGCGGCGAACCTCGCGCGTGATGATTTCCTTGCCGAGCCCGCGGCTGACCGTCTCCTCCTCGTGCTTCACCCATTGCTTGATCTTGTGCCGGGCTCGCGCCGTGCGAACGTGGTTCAGCCAGTCACGGCTCGGCCGGGCGGCGGGGCCGGTGAGGATCTCGACCGTGTCGCCGTTCTTGAGCTCCCGGTGGAGGGGCGCGATCCGGCCGTTGACCCGGGCGCCCTGGGTGCGCAGCCCAACGTCGGTATGGACGTGGAAGGCGAAGTCGATCGGCGTGGAGCCCTTGGGCAGCCGCTTTACGTCGCCCTTGGGTGTGAAGATGAAGATCTCGTCCTGATAGAGATCGATCTTCAGGAACTCGAGGAATTCCTCGGGGCTGTGCGTGTCCTGCTGTAGCTCGAGCAGCTGGCGGAACCAGCCGAGGTGCTGGTCCAGCTCGTCGCGCGTCCCGTCTTTCTTGTACACCCAGTGTGCCGCGATGCCGTACTCGGCGGTTCGGTGCATCTCCTGCGTGCGGATCTGGACCTCGAAGAGCTGGCCGCCGGGCCCGAAGATGGTCGTATGCAGCGACTGGTAGGCGTTCGACTTCGGGCTGGCGATATAGTCCTTGATCCGCTCCTGGATCGGCGTCCAGTTGTGGTGGATGATGCCGAGCACGTGATAGCACTCCGGCACGTTGCGCACGGTGACCCGCACCGCCATCAGATCGTAGATCTCGTCGAAACCCTTGCCACGCTTTTTCATCTTCTGGTAGATCGACCAGAGATGTTTAGGCCGGCCGGTCACCTCGAACCATTCGATGCCGGCGCGCTTCAGCTCGTACTCGAGCGGGGTGTGAAGCTTGAGGATCATCTGCTCGCGCACGGCGCGCTTGGCGGCGATCTGGCCCGCCAGATCGCGATACTCCTCGGGCTCGAGGAACTTGAACGCGAGGTCTTCCAGCTCCGCCTTGACCCCGGCCATGCCGAAGCGATGGGCCAGCGGCGCGTAGATCTCACGCGTCTCGAGCGCGATACGCTCCCGCCGGTCAGGCGACAGATGCTCCAGCGTCCGCATGTTGTGGAGGCGGTCCGCCAGCTTGATGATGATGACGCGCGCGTCTCGGGCGATGGAGAGGAGCAGCTTCCGGTAGTTCTCCACCTGCTCCTCGGCGGTGGAGCGGAAGCTCAGGTGCGAGATCTTGGTGAGCCCGTCCACAATTCCCGTGATCTCGGGACCGAACTCGCGGGCGATGTCTTCGGTCCGGACGTCCGAGTCCTCCACCACGTCGTGGAGGAGTGCCGCGGCGATCGAGGTGGTGTCGAGGAGCTGCTCGGCCAGGATGAGCGCGACCGCGATCGAGTGCGAGATAAAGTCCTCGCCCGACATGCGCTTCTGGCCGCGGTGCGCGGACGAGCTGTAGCGGAGTGCCCGGTCGATCAACTCGAGATCGAGCCGGTCGGCATGACGCTCGAGCACCGCCCGGAATTCCGGGGTGGCATCGGCGAGGAGCGGGGGGCTGACCGTCACTGGCGGCCCCGGCGAGTGGTGCACATCACAAACGTAGAATGGGGGTTACGCCCCGCCGGGTCAACTACTGGACGAGTCGTCCAGCGGCAACTGCCGCGCCGGCAGTGTCTTAGGACGGTTACAGCAGGCCCTCCGTGGCAAAGCTGACGAACCGATCGCCGGCCAGAATGACGTGGTCGTAGAGCGGCAGATCGAGCAGCTGGCCGGCGGCAACGAGCTGCCGGGTGACCGCGCGATCTTCGGTGGACGGCGTGGGATCACCGCTGGGGTGGTTGTGGACGACGATGATACCGGCGGCGGCCTCGGCGATGGCCGGGCGGTAGACCTCGCGCGGGTGGACCAGGGAGCTGTTCAGGAGCCCACGGGTCACCAGGACATCCCGTAAGACCTGGCTCTGACTGTCGAGCGCGAGCAGGTGAAACTCCTCGACCGTGAGATCGCGCAGGCGGGACTGGAACAGCCGGACAACGTCTTCCGGCTCACGAATGCGCGGCAACGCGGCGCGACTCTCGCGCGCGAGCCGGGCGGCCAGCTCGAACGCCGCGATCAGCCGCGCGGCCTTGCTGGGCCCGACACCCGCCAGCCGCACCAGCTCGGCGGCGGGCCTGGCCGCGAGCCGGCGGAGCGAGCCATCGCCGGGCTCGAGGATACGACCGGCGACGTCGATGACATCGAGGCCCCCGCCGCCGGTGCCCAGAATGATGGCGAGCAGCTCGGCCGCCGTCAGCGCGGCGGGACCGAGCATCCACAGACGCTCGCGGGGGCGCTCGCAGGTGGGAAGACTTGTGAAGGTGGCGGACACCGAGGAAAAGTCGGGGAGTGGGCAGGTACGAGCCGGACCCGATTCACGCGGGGCGTGTCCGACCGATGCGCGCCGGCCCGCGCGCTCCGCAGGCGGGCGTCTTGGTCGAATCGGTCCTTAGGATCCTACGAGGACGATCTCCCGGGACGTGCAGTGGGCCGGCTCCTGCCCCGCCTGCATGCTCACCGCAACCAGATACCGGCCGGGCTCGAGGCGCGTCAAGTCGAGCGAGATCGATCGGCCCACCGGCAGTCGGTCACCAACGTCCTCACGCCACTGCACGGCCATCGCGGCCCTGTCCTTCGGGACACATTCCGACTGTCCCAGCGGGCTCGGTGCGCCCCTCCGGCTCACCCTGGCGACCCGGGCTTCGATCGTGACTGCTGTTCCCTTGGTCGGATGCTCATACCACTCCCAGTAAATGCCGATGGGCCGCCCCGCAGCGAACGTCGCGCCCGGGAGCGCCACTCGCGTGAGCGCGGCCAGCGCGCCCGACCGCACCGCCTCGGCGCTGACCAGCAGCAGATCGGACAGGCGGCTGGTCACCCACGCCGTGGGGTCCGCGGTGGCGGTGCGGAGTCGCCCCACCCAGCCAGAGGGCTCGTGGACGGCCTCCAGGCTCACGACCGCCGGCGGATCGACCGAGCCGACGGCAACTCCGCCATGTGCTGCGCCCACGGGTGCACCGACTATGACCGGGCTTGCCGCATCGGTGCCGATCGCGAGGCGTACCTGCGGCACTTGTCCCGCGAGCGCGGTGTCGGTGCTCACATCGAACCCGGCGATCGTGACGACCGAGTCACCGCGACGGAAGCGGGCGACCTGCGCGTCCGGGATCGTCGCGAAGCGCGTGGCCCACGTCGGTGCGTAACGCGCGGCGGCGGTTTCCAGATCGAGGTCCCAGCTCGGCGGCACGTCGCCGGATGCGAAGAACGCCCAGCTGGGGGTGCGTTGATAGCCGATGGCCTGAGACGCGTCTCCCGACCGCGGGTCGGGGTCGGAGCGGGCCCAATAGAGCACCCACCCATAACGCAGAATCAGTTCCGACGAGTCATCCCCCCAGCCGAGCTGGTACGCGGTCTCCGTTCCCACGAGCATGCGGGTCATGACGTGCCGGGCGTAGTGCTCGACTCTGAGATCGTTTCCGGCGCGGGAGTAGAGCGGACGGGCCAGCCACCAGAGGCGCAGATTGAAATCGGCGCGAGCGCTGCACGGGACGCGGGCGTAGCGTTCTTCCTGATCGCCGAGGAGGACGGATAGATCGAGCCAGGCACAACGCTCGGCGGCCGGCATCAGCGTGAGCGCGCGGGCGAAGACCGAGTCGGCGGGCCCGTCATCTTCGAGCGCGTGCAGCGCAAACCCCTCCAGGGCCGAACACCACCACGGCTCTCCCCGGCACTCCCGCGCGGCCGCCAGGGCCTGGCTCGGCCGCCCATGCTCCACGAGATATCGCACCCGCTGGCCCGCGATCCAGTCGTCCCCCGGCAGCGCGCGGGCGGCGTCGGCGAGGTGCTCCAGCAGATCGGCGCGGGCCTGGTCTGTCCGGGTGGGCTCCAACGGCAGCTTGCTGCCTTGCGGCATGCTCCAATAGCAAAAGCGGCCGACGCGGACGTCGCAGCGTCCGTGACTGTCGTAGGGATCGGGAGGGAGGTTGGCGCGCCGGGCGCGCTCGAAGTCGCGCACGGCGCTCTGCGCCTGACGATGGATCTCCGCCGAATCGAACGAAGCCGCCCGCGCGGCCGTGGACTGCGCGCGGGCGGCAGGCACCGCTCCAGCAAGCGACAGGAGCAGGACCGCGGTGCGCGCTACTGTCCGGCCCCGTGGCACTTTTTGTACTTCCTGCCCGAGCCGCAGGGACACGGGTCGTTGCGCCCGACCGGCGGCATGGCCGTCGCGGTGCGCCCCACGGGGCCGAGCGAGCTGGTGACGCCGGCCGAGGCGGGGGTCGACCGCGCCGGCGCCGCGGGCGCGCCTCCGCGCGGCCCCCCGCCGGTGAACAGATCGTCGGGCCCGGATGGAGCCGGAGGCGGCTGTCTCGGCGGAGGCTGCGGCCGGGGAGGCTCCGCACTCACCTGAATCTTGAGAAAGCGCTCGGTGAACGTGGACTGGATGTCGTGCATCAAGTCCTCGAACATGTCGTACGCTTCCTTCTTGTACTCCACCAGCGGATCCTTCTGGCCCCAGCCGCGGTAGTGGATGGCGTTCCGCAGCTGATCGAGGTCGTACAGGTGGTCCTTCCACTTCTCGTCCAGCACCGACAACATCACCTGCGACAGCACCTGGGCGTCCACCTCGGCGGCGCCGATGGCACGACCGAACTCCTGGAGGTACTCGACCTTGCGCCGGAAGGTCGCGTCGCCCTCGGCGTGGACGGCCGCGAGGATCGCCGGCAGGTCCGGGGTCTCCTTGGCGTCCAGCACCTTCTCCGGATTCACCAGGTACTGGAGCATGAGCAGCTCGCGGAGCCCGCCGCGGTCGAGCTCCTCCGGGCGCGCGGCGACGCCGAGGAACTGGCGTGCGGTGCGCTCGACGGCGGCTTCGATCATCCGCTGCGCCTCGGCCTTCAGCTCCTCCCCGCGCTCGAGCGCGAACAGGCGCAATGAGTAGACGACCTCCCGCTGCTGGTTCATCACGTCGTCGTACTCCAGCAGCCGCTTCCGGGCCTGGAAGTTCTGGAGCTCCACCCGCTGCTGCGCCTTGCCGATGGCGTTGGTGACCAGGCCGCCGGTGATGACCTCGCCTTCTTCGGCGCCGCTCTTGTCCATCCAGCGGGCGATGCGATCCGACCCGAACAGCCGCATCAAGTCGTCTTCGAGCGAGAGGAAGAAGACCGACTGACCCGGATCGCCCTGGCGGCCGGACCGGCCGCGCAGCTGGCGGTCGATGCGCCGCGACTCGTGCCGCTCGGTGCCGAGGATCTGGAGGCCTGCTTCCGCTTGCGTCAGATCGAGCGCGGGATCGAGTTTGATGTCGGTCCCGCGGCCGGCCATGTTGGTGGCGATCGTCACCGATCCTTTCCGTCCCGCCGACGCGACGATCTCGGCCTCCCGCTCATGGTACTTGGCGTTCAGCACTTCGTGCTTGAGGCCGCGCCGCTTGAGCATCTTGCTCAGCGTCTCCGAGACGTCCACCGACACGGTGCCGATGAGCATCGGCCAGCCGAGGCCATGCAGGCGCTCGATCTCGTCCACGACGGCGTTGTACTTCTCCCGGCGGGTCTTGTAAATCCGGTCCTGCTGGTCGCTCCGGCTGATCGGCTTGTTGGTGGGGATGACGCTCACTTCGAGCCCGTAGATCTGGAAGAACTCCGTCTCTTCCGTCTCCGCGGTCCCGGTCATGCCCGCCAGCTTGTCATACATCCGGAAGTAGTTCTGAATCGTGATGGTCGCGAACGTCTGGGTCTCGCCTTTGACCTGGACGCCTTCCTTCGCCTCGACGGCCTGGTGCAGGCCGTCGGACCACCGGCGCCCGTGCATGATGCGGCCGGTGAACTCGTCCACGATCAGCACCTGGCCGTCCTGCACCAGGTAGTCCACGTCCTTCTCGTAGAGCGCGTGACCCTGCAGCAGCTTGTGGATGATGTGGAGCTTTTCGCTCTTGAGCGCGTACTCCCCTTCGATCTCCCTCCGCTGGGCGATCCGGTCGTGCGGCGTCAGCGTCTCGTCCTTGTCCAGCGCGTGCACCGCCTCCGAGATGTCCGGGACGATGAACAGGTTCGGCTCGTTGGGCGAGAGCGCCGCTGCGCCCTGATCGGTGAGGTGGACCGCGTGGCCCTTCTCGTCGAGGACGAAGTAGAGGGCCTCCTCGAGATCGCGCATCCGCTGCTGCTTCATCGGCAGCTTGCGGTCGGCGATCGACTCCAGCTCCATCTTCTGCACCATCTGCTTGACGCCGGTCTCGTTCAGGAGCTTGAGCAGCCGCTTATTCTTGGGCATGCCCAGCTGCGCCTGGTAGAGCTTGAGCGCGGCTTCGTCGCGGGCCTTCGCGTCGCCCTCGCGCAGCTTTTCCGCCTCGGCGAGGAGCGTATTGACCACGGCGGTCTGCTTCCGCACCAGCTCGGCCACCTGGCGGTTGAACTGGGCATACTTGTCGTCTTCTTCGTTGCCGACCGGGCCGGAAATGATCAGCGGCGTCCGCGCTTCGTCGATGAGGATCGAGTCCACCTCGTCGATGATCGCGTACGCGTGATCCCGTTGCACCCGCTGCTCCAGCGAGAACACCATGTTGTCGCGGAGATAATCGAAGCCGAACTCGTTGTTGGTGCCGTAGGTGACATCGGCCTGGTAGGCGGCGCGGCGGTCGGGGGAGGACGGCTCCGTGTCGTCCAGACAGCTGACGCTCAAGCCCAGATACGAGAAGACGTGCCCCATCCACTGGGAGTCGCGTCGGGCCAGGTAGTTGTTGACGGTGACGAGGTGGGTCCCGCGGCCGGTGAGCGCATTGAGGTAAAGCGGCAGAGTGGCGACCAGCGTCTTGCCCTCGCCGGTCGCCATCTCGGCGATACGCCCCTGATGCAGGACGATGCCGCCGATGAGCTGCACGTCGTACGGCACCATGTCCCACACCAGCTCGTGACCGCTCACCATGACCTTGGTCCCGAGCAGGCGCCGGCAGGCTTCACGGACCGTCGCGTACGCTTCCGGCAGCAGGTCGTGGAGCGCGGCGGCCAGCTCCTTCTTCCACCGCTGTTCCAGCTCGTGGAACCGGGTCTCGAGGCTCTCCCTCTCGTCCGGGTCGGGACACCCGTGCTTCTGGGCGCGCACCGACTCCAGCTCGGCCTTGAGCACACCCGTGCGCTCGGCGAGCCGCTCCCTGAACCGCTCCGTCTGGGCCTTGAGCTCGGCTTCGCTCAGACCGGCAAGGCGGGCCTCGTGCCCCTTGATCTCCTCGACGATCGGCTGAAGCCGCTTCCGCTCCCGGTCGAACCGCGTTCCGAAGACCGCGGTCATCATCTGCTTGATCATCATACTCCGTCCAAGTATAGCCCCTCCGCCGCGACGTAGCGGGCCACCGCGTCCGGCACCAACCACCGGATCGGTTTGCCCGCCCGCACCCGCTCGCGCACCTCGGTGGCCGAGATGTCGATGGCGGGGACGGCGACGGTGCGCCAGATGCCCGGCCCCTCGGGAGCCGGGGCACCGGGCCGGGCGAACGCCGCAACCCGCGCGAGCCGCGGAATCTCCGCCGCTTCACGCCAGCTCGAGAGCTCGCCGGCGGCATCGGCGCCGACCAGCAGCACCAGCTCGAGGCCGGGCTCCCGGGCCTTCAATGCCCGCAGCGTGTCGACCGTGTACGACGGCGCCGGCCGATCCAGCTCCGCCCGCTCCAGCGCGAACCGCGGCTCGTCCGCGATGGCGAGCGCCACCATGGCCGCCCGCTGCTCCGCCGTGGCGCCGTGGCGGCCGCGCTTGAAGGGCTGTTCCCGGGCCGGTACGAAGCGCACGGCCTCGAGGCCGAGCCGTTCGAGCACCGCCTGGGCGACCAGCAGGTGACCGTGGTGGACCGGATCGAAGGACCCGCCGAGCAGCCCGACCATGCCGCCGTCAGGACGCGCCGGGTTCGGCCGGACACGCCTCGCTCACGCCCGGCGCCTGGGCGTGGAACCGCCGGAGGTAGCCGCAGGTCTCCTGCACGTCTTCCTTGTAGCCCAGCCGCTGGTAGGCACCGATCAGGCGGAGCAGCGCCTCCGGCGCGATAGACGCGCGCGGGTACGTGGCGACGAGGTCCTTGAGGTAGAGAATCGCGGAATCGTAGGCTTTGTACCGCAGGTAATACAGCGCGGCCTTGTACTGCTTCAGTGCGAACTTCTCTTGAAGCGCCACGATTTTCTTCTGTCCCCGGTCCGCCGCCGCCGTGCCCGGATACCGGCTCACCAGCTCGTTGTATGCCGCGAGGGCCGTCGTGCCGTACGTCGGATCGAGCTCGGGGCGCTTCCACAGATCCGCGTAGGCGTCACCGACACGGAGCAGCGCGTCGGAGGCCAGCGGATCGTTGGGAGATTCGTCCGACACGCGGCGGAACTCGCGTACTGCGTCGAGATTCTCGCTCCGCGCGAACTGCACTTCGCCGAGGTAGAAGTGCGCCTGGGCGACCCGGGGATCGCCGGGTGGAAACTCCGCGGTGACCTTCTGGAACAGCTCGTTGGCTTTCTTCCAATGGCCGTTACGGAATGTGTTGATCGCCTGGTCCCATTGGTGGTCCATCTCGTCCGGACTCGCCGACTGGGCCAGCGGCGTCGGTGCGAACGCCGGGTTGTTCTTGCCGCCTCCGCCGCACGCGGTCGCCGCGATCAGGAGCAGCCAGGTGCAGACGCGCCTCACGGCGTCCCCCTTCGTCCAGTGTCCGTCGGGCCCGCAGCCCCGAGCGCACGCAGCCGTTCTTCCGCGATCTGCGCGAGCGAATCCGCCGGCCCGGTCCGGGTGTCGACAACCGATTGAAACGCGATCGCGGCCGCGAGGATGTCCCCCTGTCCCACGCGCGCGTCGCCGAGGCCGATCAGGGCGCGGCGCCCGGTCCACGACGTCGAGTCCGCCCGCACCGCCTGCGTGAACCACGCCGCCGCATCGTCCACGCGACCGCCGCCGAGCGCGGTGAGCCCGAGGCTGAGTCCGCACGTCGCGAGGCTGCTGCCGGCCCCGCGCCGCACCGATTGATCCCGACTCCGGCGCAGGACGGTCCGATAGACCGGCGCGGCCTGATCGCAGCCGGCTCCGCCCTGGAGCGTGCTTGCATAGGCGGTCAGGAGCGAATCCTGGGTCGCGCCGTCGGGCGCGGCC
>DATBQV010000267.1:0-6401 GCA_036560625.1 Gemmatimonadales bacterium | reverse complement strand
AAGCCCAGTTCTCTCTGGCCCGGTTTAGCTCATGATCCAACACCATAAGGCTCTTCCTCCGTGCCTCGGTGCCTCTGTGGTTCGCAGTTCTGTTGTTTCTTGTTTTGTGGTTTGCTTTTTGTGGGTTGTGGTTCTCCAAGGGCAAACTCAGCGCGAGCCGGTCCTCCCGCAGATCAATGAGCCCCACAGCTACTACTACCGGGAGATGTACCTCCCGCAGCTCACCAGCGGGCCGAGCGGTGCCGCGTGGTCGCCGGACGGGACGGAGCTGGTGTATTCGATGCAGGGCACGCTCTGGCGCCAGCGCGTGGACGGAAGCGAGGCACGCCAGCTCACCGACGGCCCGGACTACGCCTACCAGCCGGACTGGTCGCCTGATGGGCGCTACGTGGTCTTCGCGGCATACACGGGGCGGGCGGTGGACCTGCGCCTCCTGGACCTTGAGAGCGGAATGGTGGCGCCGCTCGTGGCCAACGGCGCCGTCAATGTAGAGCCGCGCTGGTCGCCTGACGGGCGCCGCCTCGCCTTTGTCTCGACGGCCTACGAGGGGCGCTTCCACGTGTTCCTGATGGACGTGGCCGGCGGTCGCGCGAGCGAGCCTATTCGGATCACCGAAGATCGTGACAGCAAGCTGCCCCGCTATTACTACAGCGTGTTCGACCAGTATCTCTCGCCGACGTGGTCGCCGGACGGCAAGGAACTGATCCTGCTCTCCAATCGCGGCCACGTCTGGGGCTCAGGCACGTTCTGGCGGATGCCGGCCGAGGCGGGCGGTACGATGCGGGAGATCCGGGTGGAGGAGACCACCTGGGGCGCCCGACCCGACTGGGCGCGGGACGGGCGGCGCGTGGTGTACGCCTCCTACCAGGGGCGCCAGCGGCACCAGCTCTGGCTGATGACCGACGCGGGCGACAATCCCTTCCAGCTGACCTACGGCGACTTCGACGCGACCCACCCGCGCTGGTCCGCGGACGGTCGTCGGGTCGCGTACATCTCGAACGAGACCGGCAACCTGTCGCTCTGGATGGTGGAGGTACCCGGCGGCGGTCGCCGTGAGATCAAGGCGACCACGCGGACGTACCTGCACCCGGTCGGGCGATTGCGCCTGTCCATCGTGGACGCCAACACGGGACGCCAGGTGCCGGCCCGGGTGTCGATCACCGGGCCGGACGGACGCAGCTTCGCCCCGGACGCCGCCTGGCGCCACGCGGACGACTACGTCGAGCGCCCGGATCGGCGATTCGAGTACGGGTATTTCCATACGCCCGGCAGCAGCACGCTCACGGTGCCGGTCGGCGAGGTCACGATCGAGGTGACTAGGGGCCCGGAGTATCGGGTCGCCCGCCGGGTCGTCCGGGTCGCCGCCGACTCGACCGGGTCGGTCAGGATCCGGCTCGAGCGCCTCGCCGACTTCGCCGCACGCGGTTGGTGGTCGGGCGATCTGCACGTGCACATGAACTACGCCGGGCATTATCGCACCGATCCGGTGCGACTCCGCGCGATGGCGGAGGCCGAGGATCTGCACGTGGTGGACAATCTGATCGTGAACAAGGAGGGGAGGATCCCGGACCTCGGCTACTTCACCGGCCGACCCGACCCGGCGTCCACGGCGCGCACGCTGATCCTGCACGACCAGGAGTATCACACCAGTCTCTGGGGCCACACGGGCCTGCTGGGCTTGCGGGACCATGTGATCCTGCCGGCCTACGCCGCATACGCGGGCACGCCGGCGGCGAGTCTTTTCCCGACGAATGCCGACGTGATGGCGGAAGCTCGGGCCCAGGGCGCGGTGACCGGTTACGTCCATCCGGGCGACGTCCTGGCCGACACGACGAAGCCGGATCGGACCGCGGCGTATGGGATTCCTGTAGACGTCGCGCTCGGCCTCGTGGACTACATGGAGCTGGTGTCGTTCAGCGAGCACGTCTCCACGGCCTTCGTCTGGTATCGGCTGCTCAACTGCGGATTCCGGATTCCGGCGGCGGCCGGATCGGACGCGATGACCAACTTCGCGTCGCTGCGCGGACCGGTCGGCTTGAATCGGGTCTACGTGAAGGTGGACGGGCCGCTCAGCCGTGACGGCTATCTGGCCGGCCTCAAGGCCGGCCGGACGTTCGCCACCAACGGGCCGCTGCTCGAAATGACGCTCGGCGGCAGGAACATCGGTGACGAGATACGGCTGCCGGCCGCCGGCGGCGCGCTCCGGTTGCACGCCGAGCTGCGGTCGTTCGTGCCGGTGGAGCGGTTCGAGCTGATCGGCAACGGAGCGGTCGTGGCCCGCTTCGATCCTGGGGCTGACAGCGTCGAGGCGACGGTAGACACGACCATCACCGTGTCGCGCAGCGGGTGGTACACACTCAAGGCCTGGAGCTCTCATGCGCGCCATCCGGTGCTGGACATCTATCCGTTCGCGACCACGAGCCCGATCTACGTGACTGTGGGAGGCGAGCCGGTGCGGTCGGCGCCTGATGCGGCCTATTTCATGAGATGGATCGATCGATTGGACTCGCTGGCCCGCGCAAGTACGGCCTGGAACTCCACCGCGGAGCGGGAGGAGACGCTGCGGAAATTCGCCGAGGCCCGAAAGGTGTTCGCGGGGCGGGCGGCGGGGCCCGCGCCGGCCGCCCCGCCTACGCCCTGACCCGGGCCTCGAAGACCAGGCTCATGCACGTCATTGCCGACTCCGCCTTCCGCAGCTCGCTCGTCTCCACTGTGATCACCTCGAATCCCCGGCGCTCGAGCCGTTCCCGGGTCTTCGGAAAGCCGGTCGCGTAGAGCAGCTTGCCGGCGACGGCCACCGCGTTCGCGCCGAACGGCTCGTCCGGCGCCACCGGCAGGATCTCGAACCCGCGCAGGCACGAGGTATCGATCCACGCGGGATTCGCGAGCACGACCCCCCGTCCCAGATAAGTGCAGGCCGACTTGAGGTGCAGACAGTTCGTGGGGACGACGGGTATCACCTCGTAGCCGTGCGGGCGGGTCAGCGTGTGGAGCTGTTCGGCGGCCGCGCGATTCGTGCGGGCCGTCAGACCGACCACGATCGTGCGCTCGGCCCGCTTCACGTCGCCGCCGTCCAGGGTGGCCGGCGCCGTGAGCCGGACCACCGGGCGGTAGTCGGCGAGGCACCGCGCGATCTCGGCGGTCTCGCCGCGACGCGAGGGCGCGCCCATGATCGGAACGACGGCCAGCTCGTCCAGCACGACGGCCGTGTCCTCGATGAATGAGGCGTCGGGGTGCTCGTCGGCGGCCGGGACCCGGACGACGCGGGCCCCGGCGTACTCGAGCGCAGCCTCATAGGCCGCATGTTGGCGTCGGGCGAGGGCGACGTCGATGGGTTGGCGCTCGATAAACGAGATCTCGCAGCGGGGGAGCGAGCTGCTGACGGGACGGGTAAGGGCCACGAGCGTCACGCCGGTCTCCCGGCAACCGCCAGACGCCTGACGCGGCGCCAGTCGAGCGCCACCATCACCGCGCAAAGGGTGATGGCCACGGCGGACACGGCACACCACGGGCAGAACGACCGCAGCACCAGGAACTCACCGTACTTGAGCCACAGCGTGAAGAGCACGGCGGGCCAGATCAGCCCCATCAGCAGGAGCGTGAGCCCCCGGGCATCGGCCCAGCGTGGCTGGAGGCCGATGAGGCTAACGCCGAACAGCAGGGCATAGCCGACCGCCCCGATGAGCGCCACGTCCGCGCCCAGGAAAGCGCCGTACTTGCTCGTCTGGACCAGCTCGCAGCCCCCGCTCGCGGAGCAGGCGAGCGGTCCCATCAGGCCGATCTTCCAGAGGTGGAGATAGAGCGCGACCAACCCGGCGACCAGGCTGGTGAAGCAGATCGTCATCCGGTACTTCATCGCCGGTTTCCCTCCTCCCAGTCGCGGAGAAGAAGAACATGGCGCCGGGACACCGGCAAGTCCGGCTCAGTGGCCGTGTGGATCGCCTCAAGGCGCTCGATTATCTTCACGCCTTCACCACCCCGGACCGGGGTGCCGCCCCGGCGTCGTCCCGTCACCTTACGCCCCTGAGGTTTCGCCGCCCGTGACCACTTCCTCGAACGGCTCCGCCCCCGGCTCAACGTCAGCCGAGCGGGTGGACACCATCTTCGCCAGCGACGTCTTCTCGCCCGCGCTCATGCGGCAGCGGCTGCCCAAGGAGATCTACCGGAGTCTGATGCGCACGATCGAGCAGGGGGATTCGCTCGATCCGCAGGTCGCGGGCGTGGTCGCCGCGACGATGAAGGACTGGGCGATCGAGAACGGGGCGACGCATTTCACCCACTGGTTTCAGCCGCTGACCGGACTCACGGCCGAGAAGCACGACTCGCTCATGGCGCCGGACGGTCAGGGCGGCGTGGTCTTCAACTTCTCGGGGTCCGATCTGGTGCAGGGCGAGCCCGACGCGTCGAGCTTCCCGTCGGGCGGGCTCCGCGCGACGTTCGAGGCCCGGGGCTACACCGCCTGGGATGCGACCAGCCCGGCCTTCCTGATGCGGAACCAGAGCGTGGTAACGCTGGTCATCCCCACGGCGTTCGTCGCCTGGACCGGCGAGGCGCTCGATACGAAGATCCCGCTCCTCCGCTCGATGGAGGCGTTGTCCAAGCAGGCGCTCCGGATCCTGCGGATCTTCGGAAGCGCGGGCGGCGTGTCGCGGGTGTTCACGACCGTGGGGCCGGAGCAGGAGTACTTCCTGGTGGATCGGGAGCTGTACTTCAAGCGACCGGACCTCGTCACCTGCGAGCGGACGGTGTTCGGGGCCAAGCCGCCCAAGGGGCAGCAGCTCGAGGACCAGTACTTCGGCAGCATCCCGCCGCGGGTGCTCGCGTACATGGGGGAGGTGGAGCGCGAGCTGTACCGGTTGGGCGTGCCGGTCAAGACTCGGCACAACGAGGTGGCGCCCGGCCAGTACGAGATCGCGCCGCTGTTCGAGCAGAGCCATATCGCGAGCGATCACCAGATGCTGACCATGGAGACGCTCAAGCGGGTGGGGCCCCGTCATGGTCTGGTGGCGCTGCTGCACGAGAAGCCGTTCGCCGGCGTGAACGGATCGGGCAAGCACAACAACTGGTCCATGGCGACGGACACCGGGGCCAACCTCCTCGATCCCCAGGACGACACGCACACGAATCTCGAGTTCCTGGTGTTTCTGTGCGCGGTGATCCGGGCGGTCGACACGCACGCCGATCTGCTCCGCGCGTCCATCGCCTCGGCCGCGAACGACCACCGGCTCGGGGCCAACGAAGCGCCGCCGGCGATCATCTCGATCTTCCTGGGCGACATGCTGTCCGACATTCTGGCCCAGATCGAGAAGGGCGTCCCCCGCCGGACCATCCGGGGCGGCACCATGGACCTCGGCGCGCGCACGCTGCCGCAGCTGCCGCGCCACTCGGGCGATCGGAACCGTACGTCCCCGTTCGCATTCACGGGCAACAAGTTCGAATTTCGCGCGGTCGGCTCGAGCCAGAGCATCGCGTGGTCCAACACCGTGCTCAACACAATCGTTGCCGAATCGCTGGACTCCGTAGCCACCGAGCTCGAGCGAGCGCTCGGCGCCAAGCCGTCGGCCGCCAAGCTCCAGTCGACGGTGCTGGCGCTGCTCAAGCGCCTCATCAAGGCGCACAAGCGGGTGATCTTCGACGGCGACAACTACTCGGCCGAGTGGCACGACGAAGCACGCCGGCGGGGACTCCCGATGTACCAGGACTCGGTCGAAGCCTTCGCGGTGCTCCGGGCCCGGAAGAACACCGACCTGTTCCGGAAGTACGGCGTGCTCAGCAAGGCCGAAGTCGACTCCCGGACGCACGTGGCGGTGGAGAAGTACGTCAAGCAGCTGGGGATTGAGGCCGAGAGCATGATCTCGATCGCGCGGACCCAGATCCTGCCGGCAGCGCTGCGGTCCGAGACACAGATGGCGGGCGCCGTGGCCGCGATTCAGGGAGCGGGCGCGGCGAGCCCCGGTCAGGTCAAAGGGCTCAAGGAGTTTGTGGGGCTGGTGAACGAGCTGCGGGATGCGATCGCGGCGCTGGAACGGACAGCGGCTCACCACGAGGAAGAGCCGATACGCCATGCCCAGCAGATCAAGCGGGAGGTGAAGCCCGCGATGACTCGGCTGCGCGCCGCGGTGGACGCCTTGGAGACCCACGTGCCGGCGGATTTCTGGCCGCTGCCGACGTACCGGGAGCTACTGTTTCTCCAGTAGCGAAGTAGCGGTAAACAGTGAACGGTGAACAGTGAACGGGGGGCTCCGATGGACGGAACCCCCCGTTTAACGTTCACCGCTCACTGTTTACCGCGGCTACATCGGCCAGCTCGCCGGTTTCTCGCGGGTGAGGATGAAGAGTTCGGTGGGACAGGTGCTCGCCGTGAGGACCCCGGCCATCGCCTGGAAGGCCGCGGCCTCGCC
>DATBQV010000266.1:0-6847 GCA_036560625.1 Gemmatimonadales bacterium | reverse complement strand
AAGTTGGCGTAGCGGAAGTTTGCAAGCTTCGCCGCGAGCTCCGAGGAGAGCCAGCGGGTCGAGGCCTCTTCGCCGAAAAAGTAGGCGCGCATGTCGTTGTCGATCCCGAGCACGTCGAAGCCCTGTTCGGCGAAGTAGCGCACGGCCTCGGAGCCGATCAGGCCACCGGAGCCCGTGACGATCGCGATGGGCGTGCTCACTCGGCGATCCGCACGCCGACGGGAGAGCCGTTGCCGCTGTGCATCGCCGCGCCCGGCGATCCCGACACGAGGTCCGTGATGCGCAGACCCGAGCCGACACGCAGCCGGCCGGCGTGGGCGATCTCCGGACGCCTGTAGTCACCGCGACTCAGATGGTGCTCGAGGAAGACATAGAGCACTATGAACATGTAGCGGCTGCCCATCTCCTGCAGCCTGAGCTTGGAGACGCCCTGGCGGCGATTGCTCCACTTGATCGGCACCACCTGGAAGGTGTGCCCCCGCGTGACGGCTTTCAGAGGCATCTCGACGGTGAGGTTGAAATGATTTGACAGCAGCGGATGGATGTTGTCTATGACCTCACGTCGATACGCCTTGAAGGCGTTGGTTGTGTCGTTGTAGCCGTGGCGAAACATGACCCTGATCGCGAAGTTGACGACGCGGTTGATCAGCAGTTTGAACAGGGGGTAGTCGCGCGTCCCGCCACCTTTGACGAAGCGCGAGCCGAAGGCGCAGTCGAACCCTTCGCACAGCACCTCGTGGTAGCGCACGAGATCGGCGGGGGAATCCGAGCTGTCGGCCATGAAGATCGCCACGGCGTCGCCCGTGTAACGGTCGAGGCCCGCACGCACGGCGTGACCGAAGCCGGGGGGAAGGTGCGAACGGATGCAGCGCACCGAGGGACTGCGCGTGGAAACCTCGTCGACGACCGCGGCGGTGCCATCGGAGCTGGCGTCGTCGACGACGAGTATCTCGTGCGGGATGCGCGCCTGTGTGAGCGTGTCCGCCAGCGTCGTGACGGTGTCGGCGATCGAGCCCGCCTCGTTGTGGGCGGGGATCACGACCGAGAGGCGCAGCGGGTGTGCGTCTCGAGCCCCATCGCGTTGCGTGCCCGACGGATGCGTGCTGGACGCCACCATGACGGCGCTGGAAGTTATTCCCGCACCCGCGGACACTTGTTATTCCTGTGTGACCTGGCCTGAAGAGAAAGGCCGGCCGTCCGATAATCCCGCCGTGGAATTCCGTGGGGCCAGGCGCGGGGCGACGCTGTGTCTATGGCTCGCGGCGGCGTGCACGCTGCCGTGGCCGGGCGCGGCGGCGGGCGCGGCGTGCACGTGGCAGCGCACGGGCGCCCTGCTCAGCGGCGTGGAGAACCCGACGCTGACCACGCTGGCGTCGGGTCGGGCGCTGCTCGCGGGAGGCAGCCGGGCCGGCGGCTCCTCCTCCGCGGAGACGCACACCACGACGACGCTGGCCGAGCTGTACGACCCGGCGCAGGGCAGGTGGTCGCGGACCGGCTCGATGGCGACCCCCAGGGTCCTGCACACGGCGACGCTGCTGGAAGCGGGGGTGGACGCCGGCGATGTGCTCGTAACGGGCGGCGAGGACTCCCCCAACCACTCGGTGGCCTCCGCCGAGCTGTATGACCCGGGCACGGGGCGGTGGTCGCCCACCGGCTCGATGGCGGCCGAGCGGGCGGGCCACACGGCCACCCTGCTCGCCTCCGGGAAGGTGCTGATCGTCGGCGGCAACTTCGGCGCGGGGCCCGAAGCGGAGCTGTATGACCCGAGCACGGGCAGCTTCTCGCCCACCGGCGCGATGCCCCTGGACCCCGCGTTTCATACGGCGACGCTGCTGGCCACGGGCAGGGTGCTGATCACCGGCGGCCTTGTGCCCGCGGCGGGCCACTACGTGCCGAGCTCCTCGGCGGAGCTGTACGACCCGGAAACGAACAGCTGGTCGAGCACCGCCCAGCCAATGCTCCTCGCACGGGACCTGCAGTCGGCGACGCTGCTGCCCGGCGGCGAGGTGCTGATCGCAGGCGGCCACAACAACGAACAGGGCACGCTGGCCTCAGCCGAACTGTATGACCCGGCCACCGAATCCTTCTCGGCTACGGCGGGCGCGATGAACACGGGCCACTGGGAGCCAACCGCCACGCTGCTGCCCTCGGGTCCCGATGCCGGCGATGTGCTGCTGACGGGCGGCAGCCTCGGCGCCGTCACCGAAGGCCGCCTGCGGCCCGCGTCGGCCGAGCTTTACAACCCGACGTTGCAGGCGTGGACCACGGCTGGCCCGATGGCCTTTCCCCGCTTGGAGCACAAGTCCACGCTGCTGCCCTCGGGCGCCGTGCTCGTGGCGGGGGGCGATCTCGGCAGCCCCGCGAACAGCCTCTCCTCGGTCGAACTGTTCGCACCGGGGTCGGCCTGCGGACAACTCGGTGCCTTGCACGCCGCGCGGTTGCGGGCCGATCGCGCGCGGCACGCCAAGCGCCGGCAGAGAGGGCGGGGAGCCCACGTCAAGCGCCGACCAGCGAAGACCACGCACAGCACGAAGACCAGGCGCAACAAGCAGACCAGGAAGCGGCACAGGCCGAACAGGCACGGCACGCTCCAGATCAAGCCCGCGGACGCGGTCGGGCCGACAGGCGCATCGGGACCGGCGGGGACGCCGGGGCCGGCGGGCGCACCCGGACCCCCGGGGGCACCTGGAGCAAGCGGCCCCCCCGGCCCCCCGACCGCGAGAGGCGGCGTGCTGATCCAGATCGGCGATTCGTTGACGGCGTTCGGGTTCGACTACGCGCAGGATGCGGCCGGCAGCGCACAGACGGGCGACATCGGCGCGATCTCCCCCTACAACTGGGGCATGTGGGCCTCGCTGGACTCGCAGGGCCGCATCCGCTACGGCGGAGCTGCCGCCACCGCGGGACTCACGAGCGCACAGATCCTCGAAGCGACGCGGTCGCTGCTCACAGGCCCCCTGGCCAGACCGGCCGCCTATGCGACGGTGCTCGCGGGCGCCAACGACGTCGGCTACGAACTGCCGCTGGCGAGTGCGCAGGCCAACCTTGCGGCTATCTACGAGCTGCTCGTCGAACACGGCATCACGCCGATCCCCTGCACGCTGCCCCCGCGCGATCCCTTCAGCGGCGAGCCGCAGGCGACGATCGAACACCAGCGCGACGCGACGATCCTGCTCAACCAGTGGATCGCTCACACCGCGCAGGTGCACGGGTGGCCGCTGGCGGACCTCTACTCGGCGCTCGTGGATCCCCAGACCGGCGAATACAAGCCCGGCTTGAACATCGATCAGCTGCACCAGAACGGCGTCGGCGCGAAGGTCATGGGCCAGGCGCTGGCGGACGCCCTCTCCGGCTATCCGCTGCCGGCACCGCCGCTGCTCGCGGGCAGCCAGGCCGACAGCGCGTACGCGCTTCCCAACAACCTCTTCCTCAACTCAAGCGCAGGCCTGCCGGAAGGCTGGTCGCAGTCGGGCTCGCCAACCCTCGCGGTCGCCCCGGATCCGGCGGTGAGCGGAGACGCCTTCTCGATCACGCGCGGCGAAAAGGAAACCTACGGGGTCGTGTGGGCGAGCGCTCCGATGTCCGTGCAGCCGGGCGACGTCGTCTACCTGGCGGGCAGGATTCAGAGCACCGTGCAGGCAACCGAAGGAGAGATCTACTACCGGCTGATCTCCTACCCCAGCGAATCCAAGTCGGTGTTCGGGCTCTACGACTGGGACCACGACATCACCGGTTCGGGCCAGTGGGGAACCTTCGCGATCGAAACCACGGTGCCCGACCTCGGCAGCGATCACCAACTACTCTTACAGGCAACCGTCACCGGATCCACCCCCGCCAGCGCCCAGCTCAAGCTCGCGCAGGTGACATGGCTGGATATGACGCAGAGCGGCGTGCTGGCGCCCGGGTAGCGCCGCTGGCCGCTGGCCGCGGATATCCATCGTCGCCGACCGGCGCAGCTAGAACCTGTTTCAAAATGAGGTGCGACTGGGGCGGCTCTGGGGCGAGCTGGGCGACGCGGGCCGGTGAAGCCCGTGCTGGTGGCACGGGCAAGACGGCGCGTGGCGATCCAGCGAAGGTCCAGGGCCGTATCCAGGCGTGCCAATCATTTTGAAACAGGTTCTCAAGCAATCGCGATCGGCTGGCGGCTGAGGACCGATCGCCGCCCGCGCCGGTAGATCAGCTGGAGCGTGTAACGCCCCGGTCGCAGCGTGCGGCCGGCGCGCGCCGACAGCACCAGCCGACCGGGGTTGGCGGTGCCGCTGGCATAGATCACCCCGTGGCGCAAGAGCAACGCGCGGGCGACCCCCGTGGCGGCGAGGCTGACGCGCCCATTGAGTGAGCGGGTCGAGCAGCGCCTGCGGGTCCTCCTGCCCGCTTCGATAGGCCGCCGGCCGCAGAGCACAAGCTTAATGCGCCGGCGAGCAGCCGGCGGGCGACCTTTGGTGGTGGCGCCCTGTCCGGACCCTGGTTCGCCCAAGCCGCGGCCTGGGCCGGCCCCACCAGCGCCGCTCCCACCGGCGCCTTCACCCCCCGGTCCGCCAGCCCCCGGTCCGCCACCGCCCGGCCCGGGCCTCACCGGTGGACCCGGGACGATCTTGCCGATCTCGCTGTAGAACTGGTTGATGAACCACATGTTGCCGTCGGGGCCGGCGACGATTGCTGTGGGCATGTCGAGCGCCGGGGTGGCGGTCGTGAACTCGGTGATTTCCAGGGTGCTGGGCTGTAGGCGCCCGATCGCGCCGTTGCCGGCGTCGGTGAACCAGATGGCTCCGTCGGGGCCGGCAGCGATCCCTGTGGGCATGTCGAGCGCCGGCGTGGCGGAGTACTCGACGATCCGGCCGGTGGCCGGTTCGACCTTGCCGATCTCGTCGTTGTACGTGTCGGTGAACCACATGTCCCCTTCCGGGCCGGGTGCGATCCCCGTCGGGTTGAGCAGCGGCGGTTCACCCGCGTACTCGGTGATCCTGCCCGTCGCAGGAGCGATCTTGCCGATCTCGTCGTTGTTGTAGTCGGTGAACCACATGTCGCCTTCCGGTCCCTCCGCGATTCCGCTCGGGAAGCTCAGGGCGGGGTTGGCGTAGTACTCGCTGATCGCCCCCGTCGCAGGATCGAGCCTGCCGATCTCGTCGTTGCCGGCGTCGGTGAACCAGATGTCGCCTTCGGGGCCGGCCGCGACGCCCTCGGGATAGCTCAGCGGAGGACTGCCGGCCGAGTACTCGTCGATCCTGCCCGTCGCCGGATCGATCTTGCCGATCTTGTTGTTGCCGGAGTCGGCGAACCAGACATCCCCGCCGGGACCCCCGGCGATGCCGTTGACAAAGCTCAAAGGGGGGTTCGCGGAGGACTCCGCGATGGTCCCCGTCGATGGATCGAGACTGTCGATCCGGCCGTTGAAGTCGCTGAACCAGATGTTGCCGTCGGGGCCTGCCACGATCGCCATGGGGAGTCCGATCGGGGGCGTGCCCGCGTACTGCGTGATCGTGCCCATCGCCTGCGGCTGCGCAACCCTGGCCCCGGGCTCTGGCGCAGTCCCGGCCCCCCGCGCGGCCCCAGCCCCCGGCGCGAACACCCCCGCCATCGACGAAAGCGCCGCCAGCGCCAGCGCCGCCGCCCACCACGCGTAGGACTTCACTGCGGCTCCGGCGCGATCGAGTCCTGGGCAATCGTGCGGCAGATCAGCAGATGTCCGTTGTGGCGCCCCTCGCGGTAGGAGAGCACGTCGACCTCGTCGAAGTGACCGCGTGCGACATCGGGCAACTCCGCACCGAAGCGCCACACGTTGCCATAGGCGCCGGGAGGCTGGTGCTCGGAGCTGCGCCGGGAGGGGTCGAAGGGGATCTCCAGCAACGCCGTGCCGCCGCCTCGCAGAACGCGCGCGATCTCTGCAAGCGCCTGACGGTAGTCGACGATCTCCTCGATCACGTGCTGGGCGAGCACGAGCGCGACCGAGCCATCCGCGAAGGGCTCCAGGGCGCACAGATCGACCTCCAGGTCCACGAAGCTCGTATCGCGGGGGTCGACCGGGTTGCCGCGGCGCGACTGGTCGATGCTCGTGTAGCGCCAGCCGCGCGCCCGCAGATAATCGCCGAAAACGCGCCGGTTGAGCGGACCCACCTCTAGCGCATGGCGGCCGGCCCCCCGAGCGAGCAGCTCGGCCTGGCTGTGCACGAGCTTGCGGTGGCGCTCCATCGCGTCGCACTCCGGGCAGCGCGCGGCCGGCCGCCCAGCGTACTCCACCCGCTCCTCGGACCCGCAGAAAGGGCAGGGGGCCAGCTCGATCGCGACGCTCATGGCCGGGAGCGTAACCGCAACTCACCGACTCTCACCCACACCGCCGGGTCGATTCACGCCCTGTTCACAAGCCGGCGCGACCCCGGCTTCTAGGGTGGTTGACCTCTCCCCAACCACCCCGTCCACATCGTGGTGGGCGCCGGGTGTGAGACATATGAGCGCGAACACCTACGACGAGACGAGCGCTGAGTACGCCGCCCAGGTCGGCGACTACTGGGGTCAGCGAGAGACCAACATCCGCTCCTGGTGGCAGAGCCCGGTCGTGCTCAGCGAGCTGCGCCGCCGCGTCACCGGAGATCCGGAGCAGAGCTTCGAGCAGTACTTCCGCGAGCGCTACTGTCCCGCGCCGTTTCACCGTGCACTATCGCTCGGCGCCGGCGGCGGCCACTTCGAGCGGGCGCTGCTCGACCTTGGCGTGTGCGAGGAGATCCTCGGCGTGGACATCTCTCGGGCCCGCGTCGATCACGCCAACGCGCTCGTGCCCGAGCACATGCGGGGCCGTCTGACATTCGCGTGCGAGAACCTCGAGGTGTGGCGCCCGAGCGGTCGCTTCGAC
>DATBQV010000265.1:0-7943 GCA_036560625.1 Gemmatimonadales bacterium | reverse complement strand
ACCTTGGCGACCGTGGACCCCAGCTCCGCCGGGCTCGCCGCGACGGTGATGCCCGCCTCGCGCATGATCTCGACCTTCTCGGCGGCGCTCTCGCCAAAGGCCCGAATGATGGCACCGGCATGGCCCATCCGCCGGCCTTTCGGCGCCGACAGGCCGGCGACGTACCCGATCACCGGCTTCTCCAGGTGGTCGCGGAAGAGCCGGGCCGCCTCGGCCTCCTGGGGGCCGCCGATCTCGCCGATCATCATCACGGCTTCGGTGTCGGGATCCGCCTCGAACAGCTTGAGGAGATCTACGAACGAGCTGCCGTTGATCGGGTCGCCGCCGATGCCGGCGCTGGTGGAGACGCCGATGCCGAGCGCCTTCATCTGGGAGGCAGCCTCGTAGCCAAGCGTGCCGGATCGGGTGACCAGTCCCACTTTGCCGCGGGCGTAAATGTGCCCGGGCATGATCCCCATCATCGCCTTGCCGGGGCTGATGATGCCGGCGCAGTTGGGCCCGACGAGCATGGTGCGCCGGTCGCGCGCGTACCGGAACAGGTAACGCTTGACCATCATCATGTCCTGGGCGGGGATCCCGTCGGTGATCGCCACGACGAGGCGGATCCCGGCGTCCGCCGCCTCCATGATGGAGTCGGCGCAGAACGCCGCGGGCACGAAGATGAGACTCGCCTCCGCCCCCACCGCCTTGACCGCCTCCTTGACGGTGTTGAACACCGGGCGGTCGAGGTGCCGAGTGCCGCCCTTTCCGGGGGTCACCCCGCCGACGAGGTTGGTGCCGTAGGCGATCATCTCCTTCCCGTGGAAGGTGCCCTTGTCGCCGGTGAACCCCTGGATGATGACCCGGGTCTTCTCGTCGATGAGGATGCTCATGCGTTCCCGCTCCCGGCCTTGGCACCCGTGGCCTTGAGGGCGGCGACGACCCGCTGCGCCGCTTCGGTGAGTGTATCCGCGGTGATCAGCTGAAGGCCGCTCGCCGTGAGGATCTGCCGCCCTTCCTCCACGTTGGTCCCGGCGAGCCGTACGACCAGGGGCACCGGCGGCTTCAGCTCGCGTACCGCCTGCACCACCCCCTGGGCCACCCAGTCGCACCGGTTGATGCCGGCGAAGATGTTGACCAGGATCGCGCGGACTTTGGGATCGGCAAGCACGAGGCGAAACGCGTTGGTCACCTTCTCGGGCGACGCGCCGCCACCCACGTCGAGGAAGTTGGCGGGCGAGCTGCCGGCGTGCTGGATCAGGTCCATGGTCGCCATGGCCAGCCCGGCGCCGTTCACGATGCACCCGATCTCGCCATCCAGGGCGACGTAGTTGATCCCGTACTCCGCGGCCTGGGACTCGCGCGGATCCTCCTCGGCGTAGTCGCGCAGCTCGCTCACCTCCGGGCGGCGGAACAGCGCGTTATCGTCGAAGGTCATCTTGGCGTCGAGGGCGAGCAGCTGGCTGTCCCGCGTGAGCACCAGCGGGTTGATCTCGACCATGGTGGCGTCCAGGTCGCGAAAGGCGCGGTAGCAGCCGAGGAGGGCGGTGGCGCAGCGGTTCACCTGCGCCGCATCGAGGCCCAGCGCGAACGCGATCTCCCGCGCCTGGAAGGGCGTCATCCCCACCGCCGGCTCGACCACCGCGCGAATGATCGTGTCGGGCGAGTCCTTGGCGATCTCTTCGATCTCCATGCCGCCGTGCGGCGCGGCCACGACCATGATGCGCTCGCTCTTCCGGTCGAGCACGAACCCCACGTAGATCTCCCGCTCGATCGGCACCGCCGCCTCGACATACAGGCGATGCACGACACGGCCCTCCGGGCCGGTCTGGTGGGTGACGAGCCGCTTGCCCAGGAGACCCTTCGCGGCCTGGCGGACCTCGTCTTCGCTGGTGCAGACCTTGATGCCGCCCGCTTTGCCGCGCGCGCCGGAGTGGATCTGGGCCTTCACGGCCCAGCGGGCGCCGCCGATCTCGGACGCGCGGTACACCGCCTGCTCGGGGCTGTACGCGACACCCCCGCGGGGAATCGTGACACCGAACCCGGCGAGGAGCTCTTTGGCTTGGTATTCGTGGATGTCCAATGGGATGGTCTCCGCTTGAGCCGTTAGCCGTTAGCCATTTAGCCGTTAGCGGCCATTAGCTAATGGCTAACGGCTAATGGCTTCTTCTTTCCTATCTCCTCCGCCATCCGGACAATGTTCTCCGCCATCCGCGCCGATGCCGCATCGATCATCCTGCCGTCGAGCTGCGCCGCGCCCCGGCCCTCGCGCGCGGCCACGTCGAGCGCCTCCAGAATCCGGCGTGCCCGATTCACCTCGGTGTCCGGCGGCGTGAACGTCTCGTTCGCCAGCGCAACCTGCGAGGGGTGGATGGCCCACTTGCCCTCGATGCCGAGCGCCGCACCCCGGCGCGCCGCGGCGCGGTAGCCCTCGGCATCTTTGAAGTCGCCGAACGGGCCGTCGACCGCGCGAAGCCCGTACGCCCGACACGCCACCGTCATCCGGCTCAGCGCGAAGTGCCACTGATCGCCGGGATAGTCGGGGTTGAGCCCCCCGATGTTCACGGTCCGGGCGCGGTTGCTCGCGGCGTAGTCCGCCACCCCGAAATGCAGGACCTCGAGTCGTCCCCGTCCGGCGGCGATGGCTTCGACATTGGACATGCCGAGCGCGGTCTCGATCAACACCTCGATGCCGATGCGATGCGGAATGCTCCGCGCGGCCTCGATCTGGGTGAGCAACGCGTCCACCAGATAGACGTCGGCGGGCACGCCGACCTTCGGGATGAGCACCGTGTCGAGCCGGTGACCCGCCTGCTCCACGACGTCCACGACGTCGCGGTACATGTAATGGGTGTCGATTCCGTTGATGCGGACCGACACCGTCTTGGCGTGCCCCTTCCAGTCGAGCGTCAGCAGCGCCTGGATGACGTTCCGCCGAGCCTGCTCCTTGTCGCCGGGCGCCACGGCGTCCTCGAGATCGAGGAAGACGACGTCGGCCTCGCTCACGAGCGCCTTGGGGAACATCGCCGGGTTCGACCCCGGCACCGCCAGCGTGCTGCGCTGGAGGCGCGGAGTCGCCGGCTCGTGTCGGGTATGGCTCACCGCGCAGCCGCGACCGGCGGGCGAGGAGCCGGCGCGGACGGCTGGGCATCGGGTGCCCGAGGCGGGAGATCGCGCTTGTCGAGCGCCTTGGCCGTGCTCCGCCAATACTCCTCGGCGGCCGCCACGCCGGAACCAGGCGTCACCTTGATACCGACGTCGCGCATCGCCATCTCGGCTCCGGCAAGTCCGCCCAGCAGCATGAGCTCGTTGAGATCGCCGAGGTGGCCGATGCGGAAGAGCTTCCCGGCCATGCGGGCCAGGCCGGCGCCGAGGGCCAGGTCATACCGACGGTAGGCGATGTCGATTACTTCGGCGCCGTTGAACCCGGGCGGAATCAGGATGGCGCTCACGGTATCCGAGTACCACCGCGGCTCCTTGGCGCAGAGCGAGAGTCCCCATGCCTTCACCGCGGCCCGGGTGCCCTCGGCCAGGCGGTGATGCCGGGCGAGCACATTCTCGAGGCCTTCCTCGAAGATCATCGCGAGGGATTCGCGCAGCCCGTAGAGCATCGGCAGCGACGGCGTGTAGGGGAAGTATCCCGTCGCATTCGCCTTGATCATGTCGCCGAAGTCGAAGAAGACGCGGGCGAGCTTCGCCTTGTCGTAGCAGGCAAGCGCCTTCTTGCTGGCGCAGACGATGCCCAATCCGGCGGGGAGCATGAGACCCTTCTGCGACCCGGTGACGGCGAGGTCGACGCCCCACTCATCCATGCGGAAGTCGATGCTCCCGATCGAGCTCACACCGTCGACCATGAGCAGCGCCGGATGCTTGGCGTCGTCCAGCGCCTTGCGCATGCCCGCCACGTCGCTGGTGACGCCGGTGGCGGTCTCGTTGTGGGTGAAGAGCACCGCCTTGATCTCGTGCCCCTTGTCCGCCGCGAGGGCCGCGTGGTACCGCTCGAGCGGGGCGCCCTCACCCCATTCGGCATCGAGGATGTCCACCTTGAGGCCGAGACGCTGGGCCATGTCGATCCACAGATGACTGAACTGCCCGAACCTGGCGGACAGTACCCGGTCGCCGGGCGAGAGGGTGTTGCAGAGCGAGGCCTCCCAGGCGCCGGTACCGCTCGCGGGGAAGATGAACGGCTGGCCGCTGTCGGTCTTGAAGATCCCGCGGAGGTCCCGGAGCACCGGCGTCGCCAGACTGGGAAACGCCGACGAGCGATGATCCTCCATCGCGACGTGCATCGCGCGGAGGATGCGGTCCGGGGTGTTGGTCGGCCCCGGAACGAAAAGGAAATTACGGCCGGGCATCGCTGGACCTCTCGACTAAAGGAAAAGACAACCGTGCGGGAGCGGGGGTGCTCTCGCCCGACGCGGCGCGCGTTTGAACTTGCTGCGTCGTGTATATTGTACCAGCGCCGCCCGTTACACCAGCCTTCGCTCCCGGTCCGATGACCCCACCTCCTGTGGCGGGAGCGCCCCGTCGGGCGCTCCTCGAAGACCTCTACGCGGCCGCGGTCGGGGCGGCGGCTCCAGGCCCCGCAGTCGCCCGCGCTCTCGCCGATATCGATCTCACCGACAATCGCCGGATCTCGCTCCTGGCCCTGGGCAAGGCGGCCCACCCGATGGCCGAGGCGGCGGTGACCTGGCTCGCGCAGCGGGGCCGGCAGCCGGCGGGCGGTATCGTGGTTCCGCCGGCGGGGGCCCCTCCCCCGCATCCCGCGCTCCCGGTCGTGGTCGGTGATCACCCGGAGCCCGGTGCCGGCTCGCTCGCGGCCGCCGATGCGCTCGGTCGCGCCGCCGCCGGTGTAAGCCCGGACGACGAAGTCTGGGTCCTGCTCTCCGGCGGAGCCACCAGCCTGCTCGGCGCTCCGGTCGAGGGCGTCGCCGCGACTCACCTCACCGCGCTGTACGCCCTGCTCCTCGGCTCCGGCCTCGACATCACGGCGATGAACCGCATCCGCAAACGGTTTTCCCGCTGGGGCGGAGGCCGGCTCGCCGCCGCGCTCGCGCCCGCCCGGGTCCGCGTCTTTATCGTCTCCGACGTGATTGGCGACGACCTCGCCTCGATCGGCTCGGGACCGTGCGTCCCCGATCCTGCCTCGGCCGCGGAGGTGCGCGCGGCGCTCGAATCGTGCGGGCTGTGGGCCCGGATTCCCGCTCCGCTCCGCGACCGGGTCATCGCCGTCGAGCGAGGCCGGGCGCCGGAGACGCCGAAGCCGGGCGACCCCGCCTTCGCGAGGGTGGAGACCCGGCTCATCGCCAGCAACCGGCTGGCGCTCGAAGCTGCGGCGGCACGGGCGGGCGCGTTGGGGCTCGCACCGCGCCTGATGGAGCCGGTCCTGTCCGGCGAGGCTCGAGACGCAGGCCGGCGGATTGCCACGGCCGTCCTAAGCTACTGCCAGCGTTCCGGTTCGCAACCGGAGTCTCGGTCGATTTGCCTCATCTGGGGAGGGGAGACGACGGTGACACTCGGCCCGGCGCCAGCCGGTCGCGGCGGGCGCTCGCAGGAGCTGGCGCTGGCCGCCGCGGAGCTCCTGGCCGGGGCACCGGAGGGCAGCGGGCCGGCGATCCTCGCCGCCGGGACCGACGGTCGCGACGGGCCGACCGATGCTGCCGGTGCGATCGTGGACCCGGGCACCTGGTCGGCGATCCGCCGAGCCGGCCGGGATCCGGCGCGCGATCTGGCCGCCCATGATGCGTACCCGGCCCTCGACGCGGCCGGCGCACTGCTCCGCCCCGGTCTCACTGGCACGAACGTGATGGACGTGGTGTTCGGGATCGCTTGAACGCTAGGGGTGCGCGTCGGCGGGTGGGCGAAAGTCGGCGCCGAGAAGGACCGTAACGTCGACGCGCCGCAGCGTGTCGGCGCGTACACTCACGACCCCCTGGCCCAGGGCCCGGGCGACCCGCTCGGCACTGGAGCGATCGCCGCGGCGGGCGATGACCTGGGTCGAGTCGGGCCTGGCGTCATCGGCGTTTCCGAAGAAGACGACGTCGAGCCCTTCACGTCGCAGCAGTCGCGTCGCGGAGCGGGCCAGGCTGGGCCGGGCGGTGCCGTTCAGCACCTCGACCTGAATGCGCTGCTCCGGCGAGGGAATCGGGTAGGCGTGCGCGACGATCGCCGCGGCGGGTCTGGCCCGACCGCGGCTCGCCACCGCCCCCGTGGCGGCGGCCACGCAGAGCGCGATCAGCGCGACGCCGAGCTGGCGACGAGAGAGTTCCAAAACCGGAAGGTTGGCTCGAGCACGGGCCAGCCGGACTCCACGGTGTGCGCCAGCCGGCGCCGCGCCACTTCCCGCAGCACGCCCCGGGTATCCTCGGGAAATCGACGGGCCAGCTCCACTCGCGCCGCGCGATCGAACTCGCGTCCGGGCTCGAGGAAGTCGGCCGCGTACAGAATGCGGCCCACCATGTCCCACTCCGCCAGGCCCAGCGAGTGATAGCGAACGGCGTCCAGCACGCCGCGGTCCACCTCGCCGTCGGCCTTGGCGCGGGCGGCCGCGGCGGGGCCGTGCTTGAGCTCGACTGGCCCGGGCGTGGACGGCGTCCACCGCTCCAGGTCCTCGGCCGACGCGTCGCGCAACGCGTCGTGCAGCCACACGGCCCGGAGCCACCGATGCCGCTCGCTGTCCGGCACGCCCATCGACTCGGCCCACGCGGCCGCCAGCTCCGCGACCCGTTGCACGTGGCTGAGGCGCTCGGGCGAGAGAACGGCCCACGTGGGTAGCGTGGGCCGAAGGCCGGGCGGAGTGGGACGGACCGACCCCACGGGAAGCTGTGGCATGCCGCTCCTATTCCAGAATGATGTTGTCGATCAAGCGGGTCGTCCCCACCCGGGCGGCCAATGCCACGATCGTTCCTGCGGGCGCCGTCGTCACGGGTCGCAGCCACTCCGGCTCGACGACGGCAATATACTCGGCGCGCATCGCAGGAGCAGCGTCGACACTCGCACGCACGCGGGCTTCCAGGGCGGTTGCCGACCGCTCGCCGGCGCGCCAGGCGACCTGCGCGGCCGTGAGGCCCCGGCTCAACGCCAGCGCCGCCTGCCGCTCGGCCGGACTCAGATAGGCGTTGCGGCTGCTGAGCGCGAGCCCATCCGGCTCGCGCACCGTCGGCACGACCGCAAGCTCGACCGGCCACTCGAGGTCCCGGAGCAGGCGCCGCACCAGTGTCACCTGCTGGATGTCCTTCTGGCCGAAGCAGACGATGTCGGGTTGAACCAGCTGGAGCAGCTTCGCGACGACGGTAAGCACGCCGGTGAAATGCCCGGGACGCGCCGCACCCTCCCACCGCTCCGCCGTCTCCCCGGCCACGACACGGATCTCCATCCCCGGCGGATACATGCTGTCGACCGAGGGAACGAACAACAGCTCGACCCCGCGCGCCTCGCTGAGGGCGCGGTCCCGGGGCAGATCACGCGGGTACCGGTCGAGGTCTTCGCCGGGGCCAAACTGGAGCGGATTGACGAAGACGCTGAGCACGACGGCGTCGGCGCGACGGCGGGCCTCGTCCACGAGCGCGAGATGCCCCTCGTGCAGATGGCCCATGGTCGGCACGAAGCCGACGCGGCGTCCGGCGGTCCGCTGGGCGGCCCGCCACGCGCGCAGCCGCGGAATCGACGACAGCTCCAGCATCGGGCCGCCGGCCCTAGTCAAAACTGTGTTCGGCACCGGGATAGCGACCCCCGCGCACGTCGTCCGCGTACAGGCGTGCCGCGGATCGCACGTCGCCGGCGAGCTGCGCAAATCGGCGGAGGAACTTGGGGCTGAAGGTCTCGTTGAGCCCGAGCATGTCGTGGAGCACCAGGACCTGGCCGTCACACGCCGCCCCGGCCCCGATGCCCACGGTGGGAATCGTGAGCGCCTGGGTGATCCGCGCCGCCAGCCGGGCCGGCGTCAGCTCGAGCACGATCCCGAA
>DATBQV010000264.1:0-2853 GCA_036560625.1 Gemmatimonadales bacterium | reverse complement strand
GCCTGCGCGCTGGGCGAGCGCTCCAGCTCGGCGTCGAGCTTGGCCCATCCCTTGATCTCGGCCACCGCCCGCACATCAACGACCGTCGCAGGCGCGAATCCGGAGGCGTCGGCCGCGGAGCGGTCGGGCTCCTCCCGGCGCACTCGCTCGATCTTGTCGATGTACTGGTACGCCGCCTCCATCCCACCCGCCGGAACGCCGCGCGCCGCCAGCAGCGCCGTGAGCACCCGCCGGTCCGACACCCGCACGCGCACGTCCCGCGCCGTGAGGCCGAACGCGCGCATCACGTCGATCGCCAGCGCGATGATTTCCGCATCGCCCAGCGGGCCCGGCTCCCCGATCAGATCGCAGTTGAGCTGGAAATGCTCCCGCAGGCGACCGCGCTGCTGCCGCTCGTAGCGGAAGAGCTGGGGAATCGAGAACCAGCGGATCGGTTTCCGGAGCCCGTTCGCCCGTGCCGCCACCATGCGGGCCAGCGTGGGCGTCATCTCCGGCCGAAGCGCCACCTCGCGGTCGCCCTTGTCCCGGAAGTTGTAGAGCTGTCCCACGATTTCGGTGCCGCTCTTCGCCGTGTAGAGATCGAGCGCCTCGAGCGGCGGCCCATCGTACTCCTCGAAGCCGTAGCGCCCCGCCACCGCGCGCCAGGTGGCGAAGATATGACTGCGGAGGGCGAGATCGTCGGGGTAGAAATCACGAAAGCCCGGAAGGGCCGTGGTTTTCATTGGGGGAAGATAGACGGGGGACGGGAGAGGGTAAACGGTAGCAGTAAACAGTGTCCCCCCGTTCACCGTTCACCGTTTACCGTTCACCGTTCACCGCTTTACAATGGCGCCAGGCCGAGCACCGCCATCACATCGCCCACCGTGTGGAACGAGCCGGTCACCAGCACCGTCGCCGCACCGGTCTCCGCCGTCGCAATCGCCTCCCGGAAGTCCGGAACCAGCGTCCACGCGGCCCGGGCGGGCGGCCGGTTGGGATCGCGCAACCAGTCGCGGAGCCACTCGATGTCCCAGCCGCGATTCGCCGCGGTCGGGGCCAGCGTGAGCACGCCGCGATCGATCACCTGATCCAGCAGCACGAGCATCTCGGGCCAGGCCTTGTCGCCCAGGATCGAGACGAGCGCGTGCAGCGGGCGGGGAGGCTCGAGTGCGCGGATTGCCCGGACGAGCGCCCCGATGCCGTCGGGGTTGTGGGCAACGTCGAAGAGCCACTGTCCGTGCCGATCGAGGCGGCCCGGGACTCGGGCAACGGCGAAGCCCGCCGCCACCTGGTCCTGCGTGGGTCGATACGGCGCCGGCAGCGCCATGAGGATGCCGTGGGCCACGGCCGCGTTCCGCCGCTGGTGCGGGCCCAGGAGGCTGAGCGGCCCCTCCCACCGATACTCCGGGGGAACCACCCGGATGTCGGGACGGGCGGACCGATCCAGCCGCGCCATGAAGCACTTCGCTTCGCGCCGCAGGGTCTCCACCAGCTCGGGGCGGGTCTCTCCGATCACGAACGGCGCGCCCGGCTTGGCGATACCGGCCTTCTCGGTGGCGATGCTGTCCAGGGTCTCGCCCAGATACTTCATGTGGTCCAGCTCGATCTTGGTCACGGCGCTCACGAGCGGCCGGATGACGTTGGTGCTGTCCAGCCGGCCCCCCAGACCCACCTCGATCACCCCGATTTCGGCTCCACGCGCGGCGAAGTCCGCCAGCGCAATGGCGGTCGTCGCCTCGAAGAACGTGGCCGCCCGCCGCCGAATGAGCGGCTTGAGGCGCTCGGTCCACATGGCGACCGCTGCTTCGCTGATCGGCTCGCCGTCGACCCGGATGCGTTCACGAAACGAGACCAGATGCGGAGACGTATAGAGCCCGACCCTCCAGCCGGCCTCCCGAAGCACCGAGGCGACGAGAGTACAGACACTGCCCTTGCCGTTGGTCCCGCCGACGTGCACGAGCGGCATTACCTCCTCGGGGTTCCCCACCTCCGCCAGGAGCGCGCGCGTGGTGCCCAGCCCGAACTTGATCGTCGTGGTCCGGGGGAACAGGAAGTCGATGGCCTGGGCGTACGACAGGGGCATGCGATAAGGTGAGAAGTGAGAGGTGAGAAGTGAGAAGTGGAGAGGGAGGACGATCCCTTCTCACTTCTCACTTCTTACTTCTTACTAAAAGACTACGCCCCACCGGGCACTGGACCTGGTGGGGCGTCGGCGCTTCGGCGACCAGAGGACTCAGGCCAACTCCAGCTCCTCGACGCGCTGCCGTTGCCCCTGCATATGCCGAAGAAGTCGGGCCGTCGTCTCGCGCAACGAGCCGCGGGGGACGACGTCATCGATCTGTCCGTGGTCGAGCAGGAACTCGGCGGTCTGGAAGCCGTCCGGCAGGTCCTGACCGATGGTCTGCTTGATGACCCGCTGGCCAGCGAATCCGATCACGGCTCCCGGCTCCGCGAGGATCACATCGCCCTGCATGGCGAAGGACGCGGATACACCACCCGTCGTGGGGTCGGTGAGGATGGAGACGTAGGGGATGTGGGCGCGGGAGAGTTGGGCGAGAGCGGCGGAGGTCTTGGCCATCTGCATAAGACTTACGACGCCTTCCTGCATGCGGGCGCCGCCGGATGTCGAGACGAGCACGAGGGGGGCCTTCTTCTCCAACGAGCGGCGGGCTAGTCGATAGATCTTTTCGCCCACCACGGACCCCATGGACCCGCCCATAAAGGCGAAATTCATGACGCCCAAATTGTAGGGGATGCCCTCGAGCTTCGCCGTGCCGGCATACATCGCGTCCGCATGGCCGGCCTTTTTCCGGGCGGAGGTCAGGCGCTCGGAGTAGTGCTCGAACTTGAGTGGATCAACGGAGCGGAGGTTGC
>DATBQV010000263.1:0-3584 GCA_036560625.1 Gemmatimonadales bacterium | reverse complement strand
CGTCACCGCAATGTGCGGAATCGCAGACGACGGTCACGCCTACTGCTGGGGTCTCAACAGCGAGGGTCAGCTCGGCGACGGCACCACGATCAATCGGGCATCGCCGACGCTGGTCAGTTCATTCCGGTGATCTACGGCGTCACCACCAGCATCGCCGCCGGCCCCGGCTCGCCCCCGAAGTACCCGATCACCCGGTACGTTCCCACCGGCGGCGGCCACGACGCGTTGTTCACCAGCGTCGAGGCCTCGTACGCCTGCGTCTCCCCCCCTGGAACACGAACACCGGCTGCCCCCACGTGTCTACATACGGCCCACGTGCTGCCCGGTGGAATCGTCCTCGCGGACGGCGACCTGCCGATGCTCGTCCGGGAGCACCAGGTCCCGTTCGTCTCCAGGCAGCGCCCGCGGCCCGCTCGGCCCAGGCCCTCCGCGAGGCGGCCCCGCGCTGCGGCGCGGGGGCGTGAGGGGCGATGGCTCGGCGGGATGGCGCTAGCGGCGGGGCGGGAGGAGCGTAACTAGCGATTGCGGTGGGAGCGCGAGGCGTCAGGGCGGGAGCTCCAAGGGTAGCGCGTCGGACCGCGCGCCGGCAGCAAGCGAGCGACGAGACGGGCGCGAGCGGGAGCGGTTGCGATGGCGGGGGGAGCGCGAGGCGTCAGGGCGGGAGCTCCAAGGGTAGCGCGTCAGACCGCGCGCCGGAAACCGGGGCCGCACCCGTTTGAAGAACCTACCTGGTAGAAGCCCCGAGTTCCGGCGGATCGCGGTCTGCAGCGCCCCGCAGGAGCTCCCGAACTGGCGCGAGCGCGACCTGCAACCGCTGCCCTAATCAGCCGAGGTCGCTAAGTGCGGTCCTGAGCCTTCCCATCAACTCGCCAATCGCCCGGTCCGACACCGCGCCGACCGATAGGCGGAACCACCCCGGCTCCCCCTCGTACCCGAACGCCTCGAACGGCACCGCCGCGAGCCCGGCCTGCTCCAGCAGATAGCGCCGCGTCTCTTCCGTCGAACGCTGCCCCGTGCCGAACCGCACGCTGATGTACAACCCGCCCTGGGGGGCCACAGACTCGACCGGCAGCCCTTCCTTCTTCAACGCCCGCATGCCCACGTGCAGCAGATCGAGACGACGCTCGAGGCCGGTCTGCATGGTGCAGCGGGCCGCATCGACCGCCTTCGCGTCCCCCAGCATCTCCGCCGTCGCCACCTGCACCGGCCTCGGCGCCCACGCTCCCACGTGTCCCAGATACGCGCTGAACTGCGCCGCGAGCGGCTCGGGCGCCACGATCCAGCCCAGCCTCAATCCGGTCGCCGCGAACACCTTGGAGATGCCGTCCACCAGGATCGTGTACGGCGCCACCTCCGGACGCAGAACCGACGGGACGACGTGCTTCAGCCCGCCGAACGTCAGCATCCAGTACACCTGATCGTACAGGAAGTAGAGCGGCAGCTCGTCCGCGGGCCGCCGCGCGTTCTCTTCCAGTACGGCGTCGCAGATGGCGCCGAGCGTCTCCGCGTCGAACGCGGTCCCCGTGGGGTTCACCGGCGAATTGAGCACCAGAAGCCTGGCACCCTTGAGCGCGGGCTTGAGCATCGCCGCGGTCGGAAGAAAGTTCGTCTCCCGGCCGCACTGAATGGGAACCGGAACGGCCCCGGCCAGCTCGCAGTAATGGTTGTTGTTCCAGGAGGGCACCGAGTACACCACGCGATCGCCCCGATCGACCGTGAGCTGGTACGCGGCGAAGAGTCCGGGCCGGGAACCGCCCGTGACCACGATCGATGACGTCGGGATCGTGAGACCCAGCTCCCGAGCATAGAGCGCGGCGATCTGTTGCCGGAGCGCCGGCACTCCCACGGACGGCGGGTAGTTCGTCTCCCCCCGCTCGAGCGCGGCCTCGATCCGCTCGAGCAGCGGCCTCGGGATCGGGAACTCGCGCGGGTCGAAGTCGCCGATGCTGAGATTGCAGACCTGGCGGCCCTTGGCCTGGAGCGCGCGGACCTCATCCGCGATCGCCAGGATGCGCGAGCCGGCCAGGCCGGCGTAACGGCTCTTCGTCTGTGTCATGTCGGGGCGGGTTTCCGCTTCACCAGCGTCAGGATGGTATACACGGCCACCGGCTCGGCGTTCTGATTGGTCACCTCCACGTCCCACGCGACCACCCCCTGCGGCACCTGGCCGTCCACCGTGTCCTTGGCCGTCTTCTGCTTGCAGGTGAGTCGCGCGCGGATGGTATCGCCCGGGTAGACCGGCTTCACGAACCGGAGATTGTCGAGCCCATAGTTGGCCAGGACCGGTCCCGGCGCGGGATCCACGAAGAGCCCGGCAGCCGCGGAGAGGACGAAGTATCCGTGGGCCACGCGCCGCTCGAAGATCGAGGCCTTCGCCGCGCCGTCGTCCATGTGGGCGTAGAAAAAGTCGCCGCTGATCCCGGCAAAGTTGACGATGTCGGCCTCGGTCACGGTCCGGCCATGGGTGAGCCAGGTCTCGCCGATTCGCAGCTCCTCGAAGTGCTTGCGGAACGGATGGACGCCGTCGCTCAGCTCGGGGCCACCCTTCACCCACTCGCGCCCGACTGCCGTGAGCGTGGCGGGCGTCCCCTGCACCGCCGTGCGCTGCATGTAGTGCAGCACGCCGCGCACCCCGCCCATCTCCTCGCCGCCCCCGGCGCGCCCGGGGCCGCCGTGGATCAGCGTGGGCAGCGGTGAGCCGTGCCCGGTGGACTCCTTGGCGTTGTGGCGATTGAGCACCAGGAGCCGGCCGTGGTACGCGGCCGTGCCGAGCACGATCTCGCGCGCCACCGACTCGTCCGCCGTGACCACCGACCCGCACAGGCTGCCCCGGCCCAGCTTGGCGAGTGCCACCGCCTCGTCCAGCGTGCGGTACGGCATCAGCGTGTTGACCGGCCCGAACGCTTCCACGTCGTGGGGCTCGGACTTCCGGAAGGGCGCGTCGCAGTAATAGAGGAGCGAGGGGAAGAACGCACCCTTCGCCGCGTCGGCGCCGACCACGTCGAACCGATCCGGATTGCCGTAGACGCGCTCGCACGCGGCGGCGATCTGATCCGCGCTGCCGCGTACTTCGCCCACCTGGGCCCGGCCCGCGAGCGGCCCCATGCGGACGCCGTCTACCGCGGGGTCGCCAAGCTTGGCTCCCGCCAACCGCTTGGAGAGCGCCCCCACCACGTCTTGCGTCATCCCTTCCGGCACGATGGTCCGCCGGATGGCGGTGCACTTCTGCCCCGCCTTCACGGTCATCTCCTTGACCACTTCCTTGACGAAGAGATCGAACTCCTCGGAGCCGGGCGCGGCATCGGGACCGAGGATGCAGTAGTTGAGCGAGTCGGCCTCGAGGTTGAACCGGACCGACTCGCTGATCACCCGCGGGTGGGTCTTGAGCTTGCGGCCGGTCCCGGCCGAGCCGGTGAAGGTGACCACGTCCTGGCAGGTCAGGTGGTCCAGCAGATCGCCGACGCCGCCGCAGATGATCTGGAGCGCGCCCTCGGGCAGGATCCCCGCGCTCAGCATCATGCGCGCCATCCGCTCGGTGAGGAACGACGTCACCGTGGCCGGCTTGACGATGGCGGGCATCCCGG
>DATBQV010000262.1:0-2541 GCA_036560625.1 Gemmatimonadales bacterium | reverse complement strand
CCGATCCGGCCCGCCCGCGTGAGGCGCTCCGCATTCCCCTCGGCGTCCAGAACGGAGCGATCGTAGCGGGCCGGCTGGACCGTCGCGGTCTCGTCCAGCCACGACTGGCCGCCGTCCGCATAGATCGGCGCGAACGACTCCTGGATCAGACGTTCGACCGTGTCGCCGGCGAGCGCCGCGTCCACCAGGTTGGTCGAGACCTGCCGCCGGACCCGGTCCATCTCGTGCCACGAGCCGGGCAGGAACATCCGGAAGCCGGCGGGAGGGACCGCGGTCGCGAGGTTCAGAATCGCCTCGGCCCCGCGGACGGCGCCTAGTACGGCCTCGGGATCGAAGAGGTCCAGCGTAACCGCGCGCGCCCCTTCACTCTCCAGCAACGCACGCTTGTCCGGGGTCCGCCCGACGGCCGTCACCTCGTGCCCGGCGTCGACGAGCAGCGGCACCGCTCGGCGGCCGAGCACGCCCGTCGCGCCTGTAACAAAGATTCGCATGGGGGACAAGCTAGGACCGCGCCGGGAGAACCCGCTGTGATGGCCAGCCACCGGGCCCGGACTGGCCAAACCCCGTCACCCAGGCCATTTTCGGGCACACCCCTCACACCGCTAAAATGCCCATTCCCGAGCTCGTCGCCCGGCTTCAGACTGCCCTGTCCGACCGTTACCGCCTCGACAAAGAGGTCGGTGCCGGCGGTATGGCCACCGTCTACCTTGCCTATGACCTCCGGCACGACCGCCGGGTAGCGCTCAAGGTCTTGAGGCCCGAGCTGAGTGCGGTCATCGGCGCCGAGCGTTTCCTGGGCGAGATCAAGCTCACCGCCAACCTCCAGCACCCGCACATCCTCCCCCTCTTCGATTCGGGCGAGGCGGGCTCTTTCCTCTTCTATGTGATGCCGTTCGTGGCTGGCGAGACCCTCCGGAGCCGGATCAGCCGCGAGAAACAGCTCCCCGTGGCCGAAGCCCTCCGCATCGCCACGGAGGTCGCCTCGGCGCTCGACTATGCCCACCGCCACGGCGTGGTCCACCGCGACATCAAGCCGGAGAACATCCTGATTCAGGACGGCTCGGCGATGGTCGCCGACTTCGGCATTGCCCTCGCCGCGAGCAAGGCCAGCAGCGACCGGATGACCGAGACCGGCATGTCCCTCGGCACGCCGCACTACATGAGCCCCGAGCAGGCCATGGGTGACCGGGACCTGACCGCGCGCTCCGACGTCTACGCGCTCGGCGCCATCCTGTACGAGATGCTGACCGGCGAGCCACCCTTCACCGGCACCACCGCTCAGGCGATCGTCGCGCGGGTGGTGACCGAGAGCCCCCGGCCGCTCGTTCCCCAGCGCCACACGATCCCGCCTCACGTCGAGGCCGCGGTTCTCACTGCACTGGAAAAGCTCCCCGCCGACCGCTTCGGGACCGCCGCCGAGTTCGCCGAGGCGCTGAGCGACAAGAGCTACTCGACCGGCACCGCCACCGCGGCAAAGACCGCCGCGCTGCCCGCGGCCCCTCTCGCCGCTACCGGCGACGGCCGGCGGCGGACCAGCGTGCTCATGCTGGCCGGTTGGGGCGTCGCGGCCGTGGCCGCGGCAGTGGCACTCTGGGGCTGGCTCAAGCCCGCGCCGGTCCCGCTGGTCAATCGCTTCAGCCTGTTCTTCCGGCCCAACGAAGCGCCCCGGCCCTCCCCCACGACGTCCAACATCGCCATCTCTGCCGACGGCAACCGCATTGTCTACGTCGGCCCGGGCGAAGGCGGCACTCGCCTCTGGCTCCGGGAGCACGACAAGCTCCGCCCCACTCCCATTCCCGGCACCGATGGGGCCGACAGCCCCTTTTTCTCACCCGACGGCAAGCAGCTCGGCTTCCTCAAGAACGGCCGGACCGTGCGGATCCTGTCGCTGGAGGGCGGACCGCCGCTCACCCTGTCGGACAGCATCAACTCTTCGGGCGGCGACTGGGGCACCGACGGCTACATCTATATCGAGGTGGATTCCGGCATCGCCCGCATCCGCGCCAACGGCGGACCGATCGAGCCGCTCTACAAGTACTCGGCCGAGCGGCGCGAGATCGGCACCGAGTATCCCGACGTCCTGCCGGGCGGCAAGGGGATGATCTTCCGGGTGCGGCGTGCGGGTCAGGGACCGGCCGAGTTCGACATCGTGGGCATGAAGCTGCCGCATGGCGACGCGCATCCGCTGGTGCACGGCGTCTACGCCCGCTACGCATCCTCGGGTCACCTGCTGGTGCTCACCGCGGACGGAAAATTGCTGGCGGTGCCGTTCGATCCGGATGCGGTCGCGATCAAGGGCCCGCCGGTAGCGCTGTTGGAGGGCATCCGCTCCGGCCCGTTCGAGGTCAACTTCGCGATCTCGACTACCGGCACCATGGTCTACGCGACCGGCGGCTCGTCGGGATCCACGCGGGCATACTGGGTCACGCGTGAGGGTCTGGCCACGCCGGTCGACTCGACCTGGGATCCGGGCGGCTTGCTGACGGCCGTCGCGATCTCACCCGATGGAAAGACCCTGGCCGTGAGCGTGGCCCGGGGCGG
>DATBQV010000261.1:0-5299 GCA_036560625.1 Gemmatimonadales bacterium | reverse complement strand
CGAGCCCGAGCCGAGCCCGGTCGGCGGCGCCGGGAACTAGGCCTTGGCTTGCTGGTGGGCCTCCACGAACCACAGCCACTTGTCCACCCCGCGGGAAATCTCGGTTAGGATGTCGGCGCTGTCGGCGTCCTGAAGGTCGTTCATCTCGTCGATGCCGATGCGCGCGGTGCGGCCGAACTGGGCCAGCGAGTCGGACAGCGCCGCGACGTGCTCCTCGCCGGTCGAGAGGGTGAGCGGGTAGTCCATCAGCGCCGAGCGCTGGCCTACGATCCGCGCGGTCCCCTCGGCAATCCCTCCCAGCTGGACCACCCGCTCGGCGATCAGATCGATGTACTCCTCGACGTCCTCGTTGACCTCGTCGAACAACTTGTGCAGCGCGATGAAACTGGGGCCTTTCACGTTCCAGTGGGCCTGCTTGCATTGCGTCTGGAGATCAATGCAGTCGGCGAGCCGCTGGTTGAGCAGCTCGATCGCCTCGGCGCGGGTGGCTTCCGGCAGGTCGTTCTTGGTCGGGTAGAGCTTGCTCGCGCGCGGCCGCGACGATTCCTGGGAATTGCGGGACGGGGCGTGGGGGCGGGGTGGGGCGGCGGTACGGGCCATGGTCAGGTTCCTCGAGCTAAAGGTCGTCGTCCGAAAACGTTACCGGCGCGAAGCCGGAGTCATCAGCGTCATTGCGAGCACGCGCGGACCGCTCGGCCCGTGTGCGCCATTCGTATTATAGACCAACTTCCGCTTGTTGCGACCCGGCGCTGGTGCTAGGTTCTCCCCCTCGGCAGTGCCTGGGTCCGTAGCTCAGTTGGATAGAGCGCTTGCCTCCGGAGCAAGAGGCCGCCGGTTCGAATCCGGCCGGGCCCATTGAGTTCTTAGCTCGTAGCCCGTCTGGTGCGGCTCAACGGTGCCAGACGGGCGTTTTCCTTCTTGCGCAGTTCCCCACCCCGCTCCTCGAACCACTGATCCCACCGCAACTCCACCGCCTCGCTCCGGTGTCGCACCTTCCCGCTCCGCTTGTGTCCCCGCTCCACCATCCCGGAAGCGGGTTCACCTTGGTCGCCGCCCTCGTTGTACCGAACGAGCAACCCCCGGAAAGGAAACGCCATGCCTGAGCCCACACATCATCCATTGAGGGAACTCGCGCCTGAGACCCGCCAGTACTTGGCGCACCGGCTGGACGGCGCCCGCGATCTCTATCTCTTGGCCCTGGCCCTGGGCGCACGCGACGACGGGCCCTTGCCGTTCGGGCGGATGATCCGCGAGTCCCGCATTCACTTCGCGGCGGTGATCGAGGAAGCGCGGATCGCCGGACTCGACACCAGCGGCATCGCGGTGATGCTCGGCAAGTGGAACGTCAAGTTGGTCAACAGCATCCGGCCTGAGCTGTGGGCCCGGCTCGAACAGTTCCTCGCCGATCGCGCTGCTCGCGAATGACCGGCGCGGCAGGGATCTCCGTCGGGTCCGACGCCGGCAGGGGTGCTGTGGTGACTCAGGATGATGGTGAAATGCTATCAGAGTCGCCCGCGCGCGTGAGGCTGAAGCCCACGCCACGCACCGTCGCCAGCAGCGTCTCGCCCGTCGCCTGCGTCAGCTTCCGGCGCAGGTTTCCGACGTGGACATCCACGACGTTGCTCTCGGGGTCGAAGTGCATGTCCCATACCTTCTCCAGGAGCGTGGTGCGGCGGACGACCTCCCCGGGATGGAGCAAGAAGTACTCGAGGAGCTGGAACTCTTTGGGGGTGAGATCCAGTCGCCGGTCGTTGGCCGTCGCGACGTGGTGCAACCGGTCGAGGGTGACCCCGCCGTAGCGCAGCACCTCGAGGCGCTCTGAACCGCCGCGACGGTGGAGCGCTCGGATTCGGGCGAGCAGCTCGTCGAAACGGAACGGCTTGGGGAGGTAGTCATCGGCACCGGCGTCCAATCCGCGGACCACGTCCTCGACCGCGCCGCGGGAGGTAAGCATGAGGATGGGAGTGCTCCGCCCCTCGCGCCTGAGCTCCGCGGCAACCTGGAAGCCGTTCTTCTTCGGGAGCACCACGTCGAGCAGGATAACGTCGTAATCGTAAACGTGGGCCAGCATCGTAGCCTCGTCGCCGTCGGGGGCCACGTCGACGACGTACCCCTCCTCCTTCAGCCCCAGCTCGATGAATCCGGCCACCTTACGGTCGTCTTCGACCACAAGAATCTTCATGGCTGGGAAATCTACCTGGCCTGGCTGAGCCCGACCGGAAGTTGGGGTGAAGAGCTCTTCATGATGTGCTGCCGGGAACCTCAAGGAGGAAACAGCCGCCCCCTCCCGGCCGCGCCACCGCATGGAGCTCGCCGCCGAGCAACCGGGCAAGCCGTCGGGAAAGCGGCAGGCCCAGCCCGAGCCCGCGACTTTCTTCGCCCACGTTTGTCACGTAGATGTCGAAAATCCGCTCAACCTCGGTCGGCGGCACGCCGGGACCTTCGTCCTCGACTTGATAGACGATGCGCCCTTCCCGCGCCGTGATGCCGACCCGCACGATACTCCGCTCAGGGGCATACTTGATGGCGTTGCCCAGCAGATTGACCAGGATCTGCTCGACCCGGCTGGCGTCAGTTTCGCAGGTCGGCAGGTCGGGGCCGGGCTCCAGGCGCAGCGTGACCTGCTTGGCGGCGGCGGCCGGGGTTACCCGGCGCATCGCGCGGTTGGCCATGGATGAGGGCTCGACTGCCCGGATGACGGGTGCCAGACGGTCTTCGTCCAGCCGGCTCAGGTCCAGCAGGTCGTTGATGAATGCGACCGCGTGCTGGGCCGAGTCCAGGACCTCGAACGCGGCGCGGGGAACCGTCGCCGGGTCTCTCTTCCGCACCAGCATCTCCGACCAGCCGTAAACCGCGGCGAGCGCATTCCGCAGCTCGTGGTTGACCATTGCGAAGAACCGCTCCCGGGTCCGATGCAGTCGCTGCACCTCCTCCAAGAGCCGGGCGCCTTCCTCGTGATGCCGCACATTCTCGACCGCGCTCGCAGTGGTGGCCGCGAGCAGGATCGCGATGTCCTCGTCCTCCTCGGTGAACACCTCGCCACCGTTCTTCTCGGTGAGGTAAAGGTTCCCGACCACACCACCCCGGCCGACGATCGGGACACCCAGGAACGAGCGCATCGGCGGGTGGTTCGGCGGAAACCCGCAGGAGTCGGGGTGCTTGGTGAGATCCGGCAGCCGGATCGGCTTGGCCTCGCGGATCACGAGGCCGAGAATGCCGTGGCCGCGAGGCGGCTGGCCGATGCTGTCCCGGAGTTCAGCGTCGATCCCGTAGGTGGTGAAGCTCTCCAGGACCCTTCCGTCCGGCGCGACCACCCCGATAGCTGCGTAGCGGGCGCCGATCACCTCGGCGGCCACCTGCACCACGCGGTGCAGAACCCCTTCGAGAGAGACCTCGGTGATGAGCGCCGACGTGGCCACCACGAGCCGCTCGAGCCGTTCTCGCGTTGACGGAGGGGGGGCGACTGAAGCCGCAGACATGCCGAAACATACCGCTGAGATGCGGGAGCCCGTAACCAGCCCAAACTTCGCAGCCCTTTCATCATTTCTTCACGACGGCCTGGCTAGTCTGCAACTAAATCATGGAGGTAGGGATGAGCCTGCATCACATTCTGGCAGCCACCGATGGATCCGAAGCAGGCCGCCAGGCCGTCCGATCCGCCATGGATCTGGCTGTGCGTGCCCACGCCCGCGTGACCGTCGTGCGCGCCGTTCCGGTCGCGGCGGTGACGGTGGCCGCAGGCGCGGCCGACGCCTATGATCTCGCCCGCATAGAGGAGGAGCGCATCGCGAGCCAGCGCCTGCAGCAGTGGATCGGGTCCGATCTGCCCGCCCAGGGCGAGGCGCCGCCGGTAGAGCTGGCCATCGCGTTCGGCGTTCCCGGCATCGAGATCTGCCGGTTGGCGGACCAGCGCGAAGCCGACCTCGTGGTGCTCGGGCGGAAACAGCGCTCCCAGTTGGCGCGACTGCTCCTGGGCGACACCGCCGAGGCCGTGGCCCGGCGGAGCCGCGTCCCGTGCCTGTTCGTGCCGCCTAACAGCGGCCCACTTCGCCGAATGCTGGTCGCGCTCGACGGCTCGGATCGCGGCATGGTCGTTCTCAAGGAGACCTGCGGTTTCGCCCGGGATGCCGGAGCCAGCCTCCAGGTCGTCACGGTGGAAGCCGGCCCGGCCGATGAGCCGGCCGCGCTGACGGCGACCCTCACTGTCGCGCGGAACGCGAGGCTGGATAGTCAGGTGCAAACCCTCCTCACCCGGGAGTCGGTGGCTGGAGACGCCCCAGCGGTGGAGGTGCGGCGTGGAGTGATCGTGGAGCAGATCCTCTCCGCGGTGCAGGCGAGCGGCCCTGACGTCCTCGTGATTGGCTACCATCGCGGCGGACCGCCCGGAATCATCGAGGCCAGCGGCACCGCCCGGCGCCTGGCCCACACGGCACCGTGCGCGGTGCTGACCATCCCGCTGTGAGAGCGGCAATCGGCCGCCGGCATCGCGGCGGCTCTCCGAGACGCGTTCCGGGGACGGCTCCGCTCATGGCGCGTAAAGGACGGCCGTTCCGCTCTGTCCTGGTCCCGCTGGACGGATCGCCGGTCGCCGAGCAGTCCATTCCACTCGCCCTCGAGATCACCCGCGCCGCGGGGAGCAAGATGCGGCTGGTGCTGGTGCATCAGAGCCTGCTGCCTTCCCTCGACTCCGCAAACGCGGGGTTCGGGTCGATCGATCTCGCGGTCCGGAAGGCGGAGCGCGAGTACCTCACAGGGCTGGCGGGTCGGCTGCGCGAGAGTCCGGGCCCGCAGGTCTCCTCGGTGATCCTCGACGGCCGGGCCGGACCAGCGCTGGTGGAGTACGTCCCGGAGATCGGGGCGGACCTCGTGGCAATGACGACCCACGGACACGGCGGGCCGCGCGGCCCCTGGCTCGGCAGCGTCGTCGACCACCTGATCCGGCGCCTGGAGGTTCCCGTTATGGTGGTCCGCGCGCGGGAGGGGCCGGACCGCACCGTCCCGTCGCCGAAGATCCAAAAAATCCTTGTGCCCCTCGACGGCTCTCCGCTGGCCGAGGCGGCCCTCGCGCCCGCGTCCGCCCTCGCAGGTCTGTTCGACGCGGAGCTGCTGCTGGTTCAAGTGGTCCGGCCGTTCTCCGCCGGGAGCCTGTTGCCGGTCGCGTTCGCCGCCGGGTACGACGCCGAAGAGATGGCACTCCGGCGGAAGGAAACGCAAGGCTACCTCGACGACCTGGCGGAGGGTCTCCGGGGGCGGGGGCTGCGCGCCACGGGCGCCGTCGTGGTGGGACACAAGGTGGTCG
>DATBQV010000260.1:0-5060 GCA_036560625.1 Gemmatimonadales bacterium | reverse complement strand
AGGCGCCGTACGCTCCGTATCCCAGGAGCAGGGCCGGACGGCTCCCGTCGAGGGGGAACGGCCAGCGGTACACGAGGGACACGGGAACGCCCGTGCCGTCCGCCGCGGGCGTCGTGAACCGCTCGGCGCGGTAGCGCGAAGGATCGTAGCCCCGGACGGACGTCCGCTTGCGGACCGTGAGCGCTCGGGCGGTCATGTCGTAGTCGCAGACGGTGAGCGGCGTCACCAGCGACGCGTAGGCCAGGCGGAGCACGGAGGTGTCGAACTCCGGATTCGCCGCGCGGTGGATGGTGTACGCGGCTTCGGGCAGCTCGACCCGGTGTTCGGCGCGGCCCACGAGGTCGACGATTCGAACCCGGGGCAGCCCGTCCTCCCGCTCCCAGATGACCAGATGGTCACGAAAGACGTCCAGCCCGTCGAGCTTGACCGCGGATCGGTGCGGCACCAGCTCCCGCCAGGCTCGGGGCTCGCTCTCGGGACTCTCCAGGATGCGGAAGTTCTCGGCCTCACGATTCGTGAGGATGTAGAACCGATCTCCCCGGTGGGCGATCGCGTACTCCACGCCCGGCTCGCGCTCGAGGAGCACGACCGCCTCGTCCTCCGGCCGGTCAGCGCGGATGCCGCGGATTTCGGTGGTGCTCCCGCTCGCGCTCTCGAGAAAGATCCAGCGGCGGCTCCGGCTCCGGGCGACCTCGAGAGCAAAGGCCTCGTCCTCCTCGGCGTATACCAGGATGTCGTCCGCCGGGTCTGTCCCCAGGCGGTGGCGGACCAGGGCACAGGGCCGCCGGGCTTCGTCGACGACGACGTAGAACAGCGAGCGATCGTCGGCCCAGGCCAGCGATGCCGCGACACTCCCGATCCGCTCGGGCAGCAACGCGCCGGTGGCGAGGTCGCGGATGAAGAGCGTGTGGGCCTCGTCGCCCGAGAAGTCCACCGCGAAGGCGAGATAGCGGTGATCGGGGCTCGGCTCGCTCGCGCCGAGGCGAAGATGCGGGTGGCCGGTGGCGAGGTGGTTCAGGTCAAGCAGTGTCTCTTCCGGCGCGTCCGCTCCGCGTTTGCGGCAATAGACCGGATACTGCCGGCCGGGTTCGATGCGGGTATAGTAGAGCCATTCGTCGAGCGGCTCGGGCACTGAGGCATCGGCTTCCTCCGTCCGTCCGACCAGCTCGCGAAAGAGTTGCTCCTGGAGCGAGTGGGTGTGCGCCATTGCCGCATCAGCGTACGAATTTTCAGCCCTCAGGTAGGCCAGCACCGACGGGTCCCAGCGATTTCGGAGCCAGTGAAATTCGTCCTCCCGGACGTCCCGGTGCCGCTCCTCGAACCATGGAACAGACCGGGCCCTGGGTGGCTCCGGGTCCGCCACCGGTTTGGGCCGGTAGCGGCTCGGAACTGGCAGACTCAGTGCGCCGGCCGCACCCGCGGGCAGGCGCCGAAGACGGTCGGCGGATTCGGGTTTGTCGCGCATGACTGCGGAATTACCCGGGCGGTACTGACGAAGTCAAGTCGATTTAACGCAATACATATCAATATCTTACAGCGTAGCCAAATTGTCAGTTTTCCCCAGCGGGCGGTGCCCGATTGATAACCCGTTTCCGGCCAGCGGCTTGGCGGTCCGGTGGCGGCTGACTGCGCCTCGGGCACACCTCAACCCGCTGCGGAGCATGTCGGTTTCGCTAGTAGTAGCTATCAATACTATTACTGAGTGTCGTCGGTTCCCGGCGTGAACGGCCGCCTGTGGTCTGTGGGCCTGATCGGGCTGCTGCTCTTCGCCGATGGCGCCCTGGTAGGCGCGCTCGTCGGTCCCCGCATCATGCGCGCTCCATCGTCGCTCCCGGCCGCCGGGCACGACCATGAGATGGGTGCGATCGACTGGACCCGGCCCACGCCAAGCGACCTCCGGGTCGCGGCGGCGTTCGGCGCCCTGCAACGAGAGGGGCTGGCCGCGGCGCTGGACGCCCTCGAGCGCGCCGCTGCCGAGGACAGCTTGGTACTCCGGGGCGGACATCAGCTGGCCCACGCGCTGGGCCGGATGGCGGTCGCGGCAAACGGCGGCGATGCCGCGGTGATCCGGCAATGTCGACCTGATTTCGCGTCGGGCTGCTATCACGGCGTGGTGGAGGCGGCGGTGCAGGCGCGAGGACGGGTGGACATGACCGACCTGGAGCACATGTGTCTCGGTGCCGGCGGTGAGGATCATCCCGGTGCCGTGCACGAGTGCATGCATGGCCTGGGTCACGGCGTGCTGGGCGCCACGGGTTTCGATCTCCAGGCGGGGCTGCGGGACTGCGACCGCCTTACGTCGACGTTCGCGTCCTGGTGCTACTCCGGCGCGTTCATGGAGGCGATCAACTCGGCGTTGGGAGAATCCACGCTCGGTGGCGGGGGCGGGCACGCCCATCATGCGGGGATGGATCACGGAGCCCATGCCGGCCACGCCACCGGGCCGGGCCATCAGCTCGCGATCGACCCGCGGGACCCGTACAGCCCGTGCGATCGATTCGCGAATCCCTACGCGACCGAATGCTGGGTCTTTCAGGGCTTCGTCACCCTGCGGGCTCAGGCTCTCGATGCCGGCAAAGCGCTGCTGGTCTGCGACCAGGCGCCCCGGGAGCGTGTCGTGTCATGCTACGAGAGCCTCGGACTCCAACTGACCGGGCTGTTCCAGAAGGGGGATGCCTGGGTCATCGACCGATGCCGGCTCGGGCGACCGGACCTCGCGCCGCACTGCGGCGCTGGAGCCGCGCGGGCGCTGGTCCAGATCGACTGGTCGGGCGGTCGCGCGAGCCGATTCTGCGCGGCCACGCCGGCTGGATGGAAGGACGCGTGCTACGAGAGCGCCGCAAGGACCCTTGCCGCGTTCGCTGCACCGTCCGCGCGCGCAACCGTCTGCGGCGCGGTCGAGCCGGCCTACGTGGAATCGTGTCGCAAGGCAGCCGGACTCGCGCCGAGGAGCTGAGCGTGCGTCTCCCGGGGAGGGTCTGGATCGCCGCCGCCGAGCTTACGATCTTTGCTCACCGCCCGACGCGTGGCCTCGGGCCCAACGCCGCGAAGGAGCCATGACTCCGCCCAAGCGCGTGTCCGTCATCATTCCGGTCTACAACGAGGCCCGTACCGTGGCCGACCTCGTGCGGCAGGTGCGCGCCGTGCCGCTGGATCTCGAGCTGATCACCGTCAACGATGCGTCGGCGGACGGGTCTGGTGCGCTGCTCGAGGGCCTGCGAGAAGAAGGCCTTGTGGATGTGGTGCTCCACCACCCGAGGAACCGCGGCAAGGGCGCGGCCATCCGGACCGGGATCGCCCGGGCGACCGGAGACGTGATCGTCGTACAGGACGCCGACCTGGAGTACGATCCGGCCGAGCTGCCCCGCCTGCTCCAGCCGATTCGCGAAGGGAAGGCGGACGCGGTATTCGGCTCCCGCTTCCTGGGGGGCGATCACCGCGTCCTCTACTTCTGGCACTCGGTCGGCAACAGCGTGCTGACGCTGCTCTCGAACATGTGCACCGATCTCAACCTGACCGACATGGAGACCTGCTACAAGATGGTCAGGGCGCCACTCATGAAGTCGCTGGTCCTCACGAGCGATCGGTTCGGGTTCGAGCCCGAGCTTACCGCGCGTCTGGCACAGGTCGGGGCCCGGATCTGGGAGGTGTCGATCTCCTACTCCGGCCGGACGTACGCGGAAGGGAAAAAGATCGGCTGGCGCGACGGAGTGGCGGCGCTCTGGCACATCCTCCGATTCAACCTGATCGTGCCCCGGGGGCAACCAGCCGACGCGGCGTCCGTGCTGGCCCAGGCGAGCGCCGAGCGTGCGGCGACTCGCGGATAGGGCGTGGCGACGACCGTAGCGGACGCGCGGCCGGGTGTGGTCCATCGGCCGAAGGGCGGATTCGACTGGCCGCGCGCGCTGGCATGGCTGGCGGGACTGGTGGGCACAGGCATGTACACCCTCCAGTACGTTTCGCGCCCTCCCCTCCTGCTGGATGAGGTTCGGCTGTCGCTCGACATCGCCGGGACCTCGTGGATCGGTCTCACGCGCCCCCTCGGCTACGATCAGTCGGCACCGCTCCTCTTCCTTTGGGCGGAGAAACTCGCCACTCTGATCGGCGGCGTGAACGAGTACTCGTTGCGCCTGCTGCCGTTTCTCGCGAGCATCGCAGTGCTCCCACTCCTGTGGCTGGTGGGACGACGGGTGATGGGCCCACCGGGCGCGGCCGTCGCGGTCGGGATCGCCGCCGTCTCTCCTTTGTTGCTCCAGTACTGCCGCCAGGTGAAGCCATACTCGCTCGACGCAGTGGTCGGGTTGGCGCTCGTGTGGTGGGCGCTCGACTGGCTGGATGCGCCGAGCGACCCGCGCGCGGCGCGGCGGCTGACGCTGGCCGGCGTCGTGGCCGTATGGCTGTCGACACCCGCCATCTTCGTGTTGGCCGGGGTGCTACTGACCCTGGCAGCGGTGCCAGGACCGCAGCGACCGCCGCGCTCGGCGCTCGGCGTCGCAGCCGCAGCGGTGCTGCTCTCGTTCGCGGCGGCGTATCTGTGGATTTACCGCCCCGCGGAAATGGATCCCTACATCCAGCGGTTCTGGGAAGGCAGTCTCCTCGCGTTCTGGCGCCCGGGACTGCTCGCGCGCGCATGGCAAGGTAGCCGCGAGCTCGTCTGGCAGACGTTCGTCGGGGGAGCAACCGAGCCCGGCGCTCCCGGAACCCTCCAGGTGGCTGTGGACCTCGGAAGCGGACCGTTCCTCTTCCTGCTTGCGTTCGGCGCGAGTCGACTGGGGCGTTGGGCGGGAGCGACGCGCGCGGCGTTGCTCTATGCCCCGGTTGGCGTCGCAGTCGCCGCGTCACTCCTGGGCAAGTACCCGCTTGCCGCGCGAACGATGCTCTTCGCGGTTCCCCTGCTCGCGTTGCTGGCGGCCGCCGGCGGGCTGGACCTCATCCGGTCCTTCCGACCGCCCTGGCGGCCGGCCGTGGCCGGCCTCGCGGGGCTGTGCCTGTTCGGCTCTCCACTCCTCCTCGATAGCTGGGTCGCCCGGCACCGGGTGCTCGAGAACATGCCGGAGGCG
>DATBQV010000259.1:0-10273 GCA_036560625.1 Gemmatimonadales bacterium | reverse complement strand
TCGGCATCGGGGACCGCGATCGGCTCGCCGCGCTGGAGCGACGCCAGGAAGGCCGTGGTCTCAGGAGCGGGTGCCACCAGCACGAGCGGCTTCCCCACTCTGAGGGCAAGCGCCGCCTCCGACGCGGTTCCCGCGCTCATTCCGCAGCACACCAGGGCGTCGCTCGCGAGCACGACCAGGTTGTTGCGCGCCTCGCCCAGCCCGGTGGGAATGACGACCTCCACTCCGGGCGAGGCACCGTCGGCATTCCGTCCGGGGAGCAGTCCTACCGTCAGTCCGCCCGCGTCGCGGGCACCGCGGCTCGCGGCATCCATCACGCCGAGGTTCCACCCGCCCGTGAGGGTCACCCAGCCCGCTCTCGCTACCAGCTCGCCCACGCGCCGCGCGGCGGCGCGGTCGAACGCGGTGGCGCCCTCGCCCGGGCCGATCACCGCGACCACCGTACGACGGGTCACGCCATGTCGCGCAGCATCTCCATCGCGGCGTTGCGGCCGTTGACCGCGATCACGCTGCCGCCGGGATGGGTGCACGCTCCGCAGAGATAAACGCCCCGCATCGGTGTGCGAGCCGTGAGCCTCCGCTCCCACATGTACTGCGGAAGAATCTCACCCTGAAAGATGTGCCCCCCGGAGAGGCCCACGCGTTGTTCGATGTCCGGCGGCCCGAGCACCTGCATGTCGAGGATCGCGCTCGGCAGGTTGGACGTGAACCGGGCAATCGAGTCGACCACCCGCCTACCCACTTCCGCACGACGAGTCTCCCAGGTGCCCTCGCGAAACCGGTTGGGGACGTACTGCGAGAAGACGGTGAGCGTATGGACACCCGGGCGGCTCACGCTCGGGTCGTACGCGGTCTGGAGATACAGCTCGGTCCACAGGCGCGCCGGGAGGTCGCCGGCCTGCGCCGTGCGATGATGGTCCCTCCACTCGGCTCTGGTGAGCGGCGTGTTGATCTGCCCGGTGTGATGCGGCTCGAAGGTACCGGGCCGGGCGGTGAAGTCGGGCAGCTCGCGCAGCGTCATGTTCACTTTGACCGTGACCCCTTCGATCGGAATCTCCTGCACCCGCGCACGCCACGCCGGATCGGCCGCGCCATCCAGAAGCCGCAGCGTGACCCTCGGATCGGCGTTGGACACGACCCGGGGCGCAGCGATGCGCGTGCCGTCGGCCAGCTCAACGCCTTCGCCCGGGAGGATCCGACCCACCGGGACACCGGCCGCGACCACGGCGCCCGCCTCGCGGGCGATGTCGCATAGAATGAACGAGACCATGCCCATGCCGCCGACTACGTAACCCCAGGTACCGGGCATGCCGTCCATCCGCCCCGAGGCGTGGTGATAGTAGACCGATGCCGTACCCGGGTCATGGGGGCTGGCATTGGTTCCGATCACGCCCTGCCCCAGGTACGCCATCTGGAGCCGCTCGTCCGTCAGGTACCGTTCCACATACTCGACCATCGACCAATCGAAGAGCATCGCGCGGGCCTCCTCGTCCCCGGCGAGCCGCCGTTCGATCGTCTCCCGCCGGGGCGCAGGATCGAGCCACAGATCGTCATCGCCGGCGGGGCGAAGCGCGTCCCGCAGTCGCCGCTTGACGTCCACCATCCGCTGCCAGCCGCCGAAGTCGGCGGGCGCGAAGCGGCGTACTTCCGCCTCGCACCGCGCGTCGTCGGTCCAGAGCTGGATGCTCGACCCGTCCTCGAAGGGCACAAACATCCCGCCCACCGCGGGATGCCAACGGAAGCCGTGCCCCTTGAGATCCAGCTCGTCCATCACGCGCGGATGCAACAGACCCACGACGTAGGCGCAGGGCGAGAACCGCACGCCGGGCCAGGTCTCCTCCAGCGTGCAGGCACCGCCGACGTTCTCGCGGGCCTCGAGCACGAGCACGCGCTTCCCGGCGCGAGCGAGATACGCGGCGCAGGTGAGCCCGTTGTGGCCGGCCCCAACGACAATCGCGTCCCACCGGCGCGCGGCGAGTGCCGAGATGGGCTCGGGCAATCCGATGCGGCCGAGGACGGTGGCGGCGGAGCCGGTGGCAGAGGACGGGGCGCGAGCGAGCACAGGGGGCTCCGGAACGAGCGGTCGGGGGCCGAAAAGTCCGAGAAGTCTAACAGCGCAACCCGCTTCGCGATGCTGCAAATCGCAGGGCCGGCATTGGCCTGTTTGGACACTGGCAGATGGCTTACGTTCCAGCCACAACTGTACGAAAACCGATCACCTGATCGACGCGGGCCGCGGAGTGGTTGCAACCACAAGTGACACTTGATGCTTGCGGCCACGCGATCAGCCGGATCATGGTCGGTCCTATGCTGTCTCGGAATACGATGACACGCAATAAGTTGCAGTCACCGACAGCACGAAAATCGCAGTGTCTGAGGAAGGTTGGCGCGCCCGGCCGCGCCGCCACCGGAGCCCCCATGTATCGTATCGAACTCGAACCCGGCGATGTCGGGGTATTTCGTAGCGTCGAGGAGATCGCGACCGCCATCAAGAGCGGCGTGATCACCACGCGCGCGCGCATCTACCACCAGGCCAGTGACAAGTGGCTGCCGATCGAGTTCCACCCGCACTACAAGCAGGCACTCGAAATCGTGGCCGGCGGCGGCAAGAGCACCGGCTCCAGTCGCGCCACATCCGGACCCGTCGTCACCTTCGCCACGCCCTCGGGTCCCCGACCCGCCCTCACGTTGGCGCCCCCGCAACCGGAACCGGTTGTGGAGGTGAAGCCGATCGCCGAGGCGAAGCCGATCACTGAGCTCAAACTGATCGCCCAGCCGAAGCCGGTCCCCGAACCCAAGCCGGTCGCTGAGGTAGTGGCCGAGGCCGACGCCGACATCGAGGCCGAGCCCGAGCTCGAGCCGGAAGCGGAAGCAGCGGACGACTACGAGCCGATCGCCGACCGGGTGTCGGCGTCGTTTACCAGCCACGTGGTCGAGCCCGAAGCAGAGGTCGAGCCGGAGCCGGAGCCCGAGCGCGAGGCGGCCGAAGCACCGACGCCGGAACCCGCGGTGGATTTCGCGCCCTCGCCATTCGCTGAACTGATCTCCTTCGACCCACCCAGCGAATCCGGCGCGGAAGCGGCAGCGCCGGCCTTTCCGCCCGCGGAGCCACGCCCCATCGTTCGGCCTCGGCTGCGCATGGAAATGGCCGGGAAGCCACGGCGCTCCTTTCTCGTCGCGCTCGGCGGCATGGTCCTCGTTTTCACCACCCAGATGGGGCTCACCGTCCCCGAGCGATTCGGCCTCGACATCCGTTCGCTGGGGCTCTTCCAGCCGGCGAGCCCCGCCGCTCCGGTGGTGTTGCCTCGGTCCCTGACCGAGCGCGCGCCCGTGAACGCACCCGCGGCCAAGCCGCTCGTCGCGAAGCCCGCCGTCGCTGCGCCCTCACCGGCGCCCGCCTCGAGACCGCCTGCGCCGGCGCCAGTCCCCCCGGCCGTGCCCCAGACCAGTCCGAGCTTCGGCGCGAGCAGCGCCTTCACTCCGGCCGCGCCCTCGCCGCAACCGCCGCCGGCCCAGCCGAGGCGCGAGCCGCCGCCGACCAAGCCGCCGGCCGCCGACTCGATTGTCGCCGCCGCCCCGGCACCGGGTGAGATCGCCATCGGCGCGCCGGTCGTTCCGGTCGCGGTCAAGCCGGCCCCCGCCGCCGGCCGAATGACGGCCGCCGCCCTCGTGACGCGGTATCAGGCGGCCTACACCGCCGCCCGGGCCGAGCTGCAGACCGGGCTTCAGACTGCGGGCTTCGCGAACCTGTTTGCCACCGAGCGGTTGACCTCCCCGGCGGGCGTGCGCGCGGCCCGCCTGAGCGCGGGCACGGCGTCCGCCTACGTGGCGAAGTACCGTCGGCGCGAGGGCGAGATCGAGCAGGCGTACGCCGACTCCTTCGCAACGATGACCAAGCTGCTGGAGTGGTCCGGCGACGAGCGGCGGGCCTGGGAAAATCACCAGGTGTTGCAGGAGAAACCGGAGGTTGCGAAGCTCGCGTCCTTCCTGCTGGTGCAGATCGACAGCCTGTACGGGGTGTTGTCATCGCAGGAGGGCGCCTACGACATCAAGAGCGGGACGATCACCTTCCAGGACGCCAAGGCGGCCCACGCCTACGGTGAGCTGAGGCCCTGGCTCGATCGGCACGCCCATGAGTGGGCCGACACCGCCTCGGGCGTTCCCACCACCGCCGCGCGGGTCCTCCGCGCCATCGGCTCCACCAGGCTGCCCGAGGGCGGCGCGCTCTAGCCCGGCATCCGCGGGTCAGTGGGGGATCGCGAAGGCGGGCGCCATGGCCCGCTCGATCTCGAAGTCCTGAGCGTTTGGATTCTTGCGGTATAGCTCAATGAGTCCGGAGACATTGCGGGGTGAGCGCCAGAGCTCATCCTCGGTCGCCTGGATCCGTTGGGGGTCTCCCTTCCGCCGGGCATACATCTCCCCAAACAACAACCGGGCCTGGCGAATGAACTTGATCTTCTTGTCGGTCTCACGGGCGACGACCGCGACCGACGAGTCGATCACGGCCCGCCCACCGGCGGGATTGATGATCAGCGCGTCGTGGACGACAGCCTGCACGTTGTCGAAGAAGACCTTGCGCTGGGCTCCAACAAGGCCGAGCCCCTCGGCGGTCTCGACCGCGAAGGGGTCTTGCTGAGCATCGAACCGATCGGGACCGGGTTCTTTGGGGGCCGCGGTCGGTGGGGAGTGTGAAGTCGAGTCGGCGGACTGGGCGCGGCTGGTGGCCGCAAGCCCAAGAACCATCAGCAGCCCCGCCGACGTGCCGAGCCACACGCGCATTTCTCGGCCCTCCGTAGGCGAGCAGAGGCTACCCAACAACCATACAATTTTTTCTCGGGTACGCGAGCCCCTGGCTCAGAAGCCCACGTGGCCGGCCGGTCGGCCGCCCCTTGGAATGACTTCCCCGCGGCCGGGGATGCAGCGGTCGCCGTGCACGTGCCAAGCTGGCCGATTCCGCATCTCGCCTTCGCCGGCGTAGTCGGAATGGGGGGCCGGGGCAGGACCGGCGCCGGACGTGGAGGGGATGACACTGACGGACTGGCCCGGCGCTAGCGCATGGCCTCCGGCCGCAACCGCGTCGTCGGCCACCGGATCCGGCTCGGGATCCTCGGCAGGCGCAGCCGCGGGCGCGCTGACTTCGGCCGCGGGCACCCAGACGCGCACCCGGCTAACGCGGGAAGTGACGTTGGCGGGCGCCCGGCTCTGCTCGATTTCGGGACGGCCCAGCTCTCGGGCAGAGACGACCGCCGACTCCGTCGCCGACTCGACCGACGGCGCCAGGGTGAGGTCGCGGTTGGAGGACGTCGAGCGCTCGCCGCTGCATGCCGCTACGACAAGAATCGCGGGGAGAAACAGCGAAGCGGGCGAGACGCGCATGCAGCCTCCGGAACCGGATAAGGCAGGATACCAGAGAGACGCATGGAGGGGAAGGCAGTGCACAGCAGCAGGTTGGAACGGGGGAAGAAGCTGTTAGCCCTTAGCCATTGGCCGTTAGCTAATGGCTAACGGCTCACTTCGCTCTCTCCAGGTATACGCCTTCCCGCGGATTCACCCGCACCCGGTCCCCTTCGCCCACGAACTCGGGCACCTGGATCGTGATCCCGTTGCTCAGCTTGGCGGGCTTGGTGCTGGCGGTCTTGGTCGCCGTCTTCATGATCGGCGCCGTCTCCACAACGTCCAACTCCACCACGGACGGCAACTCGATCCCGATGGGGCGGCCGCCGAGCCACTCGGCGATGAACGTCATCCCCGACTCGAGCCACTGGCCGGCATCCCCGATGGCTTCGTCGTCGAGGGAGTATTGATCGTAGGACTCGTTGTCCATCACATGGAGGCCGTTCGCGTCCCGGTAGAGCACCTGAAGCTCTTTGGTGTCGAGCCGGGCGTCGACGACGAATTCGGTGGCGCTCAATCGGGTATCGAACGTGTTGCCCGAGTTGAGATTCCGGAGACGGACCTGGACGAACGCCCGAAGATTGCCGGGGGTCCGGTGCTGAAAGTCCATCACGCGGCACGGAGCGCCGCCGATCATGAGAACGTGGCCTCGGCGGATGTCGGAAGCCTTCATGCTGCACTCCTCAAGTCAATGATGCCCGCCCCGGGGGGCCGGGCGCGGGCGGCAGGAAGATACACCCCCGGCGCGGCGACCGGGAACCTCGGGGTCCCCGGGTTCTTGACCCGGACGCCGCGGTCTTCACATATATGACGTCGGACCCAAGAGCCGCTGCCGCGGGGGGCGTCTCATGACCGCACGAAACGATTCCGAGCTTGGTGCCGACGAGCGCATCTGGGAAGAGGTACGCGACCGCCTGATGCGCCATCCGGACCTCGACGCGACCGAAGTCGAGATCGACGTCGAGGAAGCAGAGGTGACGCTGGTTGGCCGCATCGACACCCGCGAAGCCAAGTGGCTCGCGGAGGAGTTGACGCGGGCCGTGCAGGGCGTCCAGGACGTGCACAACCGGCTGAAGGTCGCCCGCTGGTAGCGGGCTAGAGCTCCCGGGCCAGCGTCGCCAGCGTCTCGAGGGCCTCCTCCAGGCCTCCACGGAGCGGAAATCCGCAGTTCAGCCGGAAGCAGTGACCGTAGGTGTCTCCCGTCGAAAAGACCCGTCCGGGCACGATCCCGACCCGGCGCGCGAGCGCGCGGCGGGACAATTCCATCGTGTCCTTGCCGCGGGCCAACTCGATCCAGAGCAGGTGCCCCCCCTGCGGGCGCGACACACGCGTCCCCTCGGGGAACAGGCGAGCCACCGCCACCGAATAGTCCGCCACCTGGGCGCGGAACGCCTGCCGCAGCCGACGCAGGTGGTGCTCCGCCCCACCCCCGCTCAGATACTCGGCCAGCGTGAGCTGCGCCAGGGTGTTGGTGTGGATCGAGGTCGCCAGCTTGAGCTTCCGGATCCGCTCGGCGTGCCGCCCGGCGGCAAGCCAGCCGACCCGGAAGCCGGGCGCCAAGGTCTTGGAGAACGAGGAGCAGAGGATCACGTCGCCGGACTGATCGAACGCCTTCAGCGGCGTTGGTCGGGCGTCGCCGAAGTAAAGGTCGCCGTAAAGATCATCCTCCACCACGGCCACTCCAGAGCGGCCAAGCACGGCGAGCTGATCCCGCTTACGGTCGTCCGGGACCGAGAACCCGAGCGGATTATGGAACGTGGGGTTGGTGAGAAAAGCGCGCGGCCGGGTGCGTCGGATGGCCGCCTCCAGGTGGTCGAGCGAGACCCCGGTCTCTGGATCGGTAGGGACCTCCACCACCCGAAGTCCGAGTGACTCCGCGGTCTCCAGAAATCCGTAGTAGGACGGGGCCTCCACCAGCAACACGTCCCCGGGCCGGGTAAGCGCGCGGAGCGCCAGCTGGATCGCCTCCGTGCACCCGTTGGTGACCAGCAGCTCCTCGGGGCGGAGCGTGAGGCCGGCCGCCAGCGATCGACGGGCCAACTGATGCAGGAGCGCCTCGTGCCCGGCGGGCGGGCCGTAGATCACGCTGGCCAACCCCGACTCCCGGCTGACGCGGGCCAGTATCCGGCTCAACCGCCGGGCAGGATAGTGCTCAGGGGCGGCGGTCGCGAGGCCGAAAGGGGCCAGGCCCTTGTCGTTGACCCGGGCCAGCAGGTCCCAGGCAAGGTCGGCGAACCCCCGGACCTCCTCCTTGGCGAACGATGGACGGGACACCGAGGGAGACGGGGCGAGCTGGCCGCCGGTGGTGCTGACGTAGTGCCCGGACTGGGGCCGGACCTCGAGGTAGCCGCGATCCTCGAGGAGCTGGTAGGTCCGGAGCACGGTGGCCAGGCTGACCCGCTTCTGGCGGCTGTAGGTGCGCACGGACGGCAAGCGGTCGCCCGGGCGAAGCACCCGGGTCTCGATCAGGCCGATCAGCTCGTCGGCCAGGCGCTGGTAAAGCACCCGGTCCCGGCGGAGTGCGCGGCCTCGACGGACTGTACTGGTGGCAGTAGTCATATGCTGAAACTGTTATGGTTACAGAGATCAGCATAATTTGAAGCTCACGGTCCGACAAGACGCGACCCGACGCGAGAGCCTGGCATGTCCGAGCCGACCACGACCGCCACCGACATCCGCATCGTCCCCTACGCGCCCGAATACCGGACCGCGTTCCGCGACCTCAACCTCGAGTGGATCGCCACTTACTTCGAAGTCGAGGCCGAGGACCGTCGCGTGCTGGGTGATCCGGAGACCCACGTTCTCGCGCCGGGCGGAGCCATCCTCATGGTGCTGGACGGGGCCGAGCCCATCGGCACCGGCGCCCTCATTCCCGCGGGCGAGCACGAATTCGAGCTGGCCAAGATGGCGGTCACCGCGCGTGCGCGCGGCCGCGGGATCGGGCGCCGCTTGTGCGCCGCGCTGATCGAGCAGGCCCGAGCCATGGGCGTTCACCGCGTGGAGCTGGTCTCCCATCGGAGCCTCGCCCCGGCCATCGCGCTCTACGCCTCGCTCGGCTTCCGGGAGATTCCGCTCGGCCCGGTGGCGTACAAGCGCGCAAACATCCGGATGGAGCTGGCACTCCGGTGAAGAGCCGCATCGTCGCGGCCTTCGCGGTCGTTTACCTCGTCTGGGGCTCCACCTACCTCGGCATCCGCGTCGCCGTGGAGACGCTCCCGCCGTTCCTGCTGGCGGGCACCCGTTTCGTCGCGGCCGGGCTGCTGCTCTATGCGTGGGCTCGGATTCGAGGAGCCCCGGCACCGGGACGCCGCGAGTGGCTTGCGGCGGTCGGCATCGGCATCCTGCTTGTCGCCGGGGCGAACGCCGTGGTCGGCTGGGCGGAGCAGAAGGTCCCTTCGGGTTTGGCCGCCCTGATCGTCGCGGGGATGCCGCTGTGGGTGGCCGTCTTCCAGCGAGTGGCGCCCGGCGGCAAGCCCATCGGCGGAAGCCGACTCATCGGCCTCGTGGTGGGGTTCGGTGGGCTCGCGCTCCTGCTCCTCGGGCGGGGCGAGGCTGTGGGTGGGGTGCCGTTCGCGCGCATGGCCGGCCTGGTGCTGGCGTCGGTTTCGTGGGCCCTCGGCTCGGTCCTGAGTCGGCGCGTGCCTCTCCCGGGCGACAGCCTGCTCGCCTCGGCGATGAGCATGCTCGCCGGCGGCGTGGTGGCCCTGGGCATCGCCCTGGCGACAAACGAGTTGGCCGGGTTCGATCCGGCCCGGGTCTCCGTCGCGTCGATCGCGGCGTGGGCGTACCTCGTCGTCTTCGGCTCGATGCTGGCGTTCACCTGCTTCACCTGGCTCGTGACGGTCGTCGACCCTACGCGCGTGGCTACCTACGCGTACGTGAACCCCGTCGTGGCGTTGGTGCTGGGCTGGTGGCTTGCCGGGGAACCGCTCGGGCTCCGGACCCTGCTCGCCGGGCTGGTGATCCTGCTGGGGCTGGTGCTGGTGCTCCGGCCTGATCCGCGGACACTGCCGGGTCGGCCCCGCGAAGTGACCGAGGAGCTCGCCGCGTAGCGTCCAGCTCTTGAGGCTACTGGTACAGCTTGCCGCGCAGCCGAATCCATCCAGTCGGATGGCGCCCCTCCGGATCGCGGTGCGTCCAGTGAATCACCCCGCCCAGCTGATTCCACTCGTACTCTCCCAGAAGCTCCAGCGTGTCGCCGGGGGAGACAGGGACAGAGGGCGCCAAGTCGATGTTGTGCGCCACGAGCACCGTGAGGGTGCCAACCCGTAGGATGAACCGTTCGTGGCGGGCTCCTTCAGTGTCGTCCTTCAGGCGCCGAACGACGACCCCCGATGCCTCGACCTCGACTCCTGACCGATGCGCCTGATAGGCCACGTTGACCGCGGAGCCATCGAGCGGGACCGGGCGTGTGGCGGTCGCGGCCCCGGGGCTGGTTTCGGGCCTGAGCGGCGGCGCAGCCTCGCCCGGGCCTCGCGCCCTGAGGAGCCAGGCGACAGCGAGGAGACCGATGACTCCCGCCAACCGAACGAGCAGGGCTCTTCCGTGCATTGCCGGAGGATTATAGACATTCGGCGATGACCGAGCGACTCTATTATCGCGACTCATATCTCACGACCTTCGAGGCGGCGGTTGTCGATCGCGCCGGAGAGGGCCGCCGTGTCTATCTCGACCGCACGGCGTTCTACCCCACCTCCGGCGGCCAGCCCCACGACAGTGGACGGCTGGGCGGCGCTGAGGTTCTGGACGTCGAGGATGAGGGAGAGCGAATCGCGCACCTTCTGAGCGCGCCGCTCGATGCCGGCCGGGTCACGGGTGTCGTCGACTGGGCCCGTCGCTTCGACCACATGCAACAGCACACCGGCCAGCACCTGCTCTC